>JAGHDO010000045.1 GCA_021159885.1 Synergistota bacterium
AAACCATGCTGAGATAACACCCGCGTTATCGCAGCCGTCAACGTCGTCTTACCATGATCTATATGACCTATCGTTCCAACATTCAAATGCGGCTTCTTCCTCTCAAATTTCTCCTTAGCCATCTTTAAAATCACCCTCCTTTTGAAATTTGATTTATCTTCTCAAGCTTATAGCCCCTACAAGCAGGAGCTTTTCGGCAACATCTGGGGGAACCTCCTCATATCTCGAAAACCTCATGGTGTACATGGCCCTACCTTGAGTTTTGGATCGTAATACAGTCGCATATCCAAACATTTCTGCTAATGGAACCAAAGCCCTAACTATCCTCGTGCTTCCTCTCTGATCTATTTGTTCTATCTTTCCTCGTCTTGCGTTCAAATCCCCTATTACATCCCCTAAATACTGCTCTGGTAAGACAACTTCCACCTCCATAACCGGTTCCAACAAAAAGGGCTCTGCCTTTTTCATGGCTTCCTTAAAGGCTATGGAAGCAGCTATCTTAAAAGCAAGCTCCGAGGAATCGACCTCATGATAAGAACCATCAAACACGATAACTCTTATTCCCGTTACCATATATCCTGCCAAAACTCCAAAGGTAGAGGCTTCCCTAACGCCCTTCTCTATCGCAGGAATAAATTCCTTTGGTATAACCCCTCCCTTTGTTTCATCAATAAACTCAAAGCCCGTATGATTTGGCAGAGGTTCCAAGCGAAGCCAGACATGTCCATACTGCCCTCTTCCTCCACTCTGTCTGATAAATTTGCCCTCAGCCTCCGCTGGAATCCTAATGGACTCTTTATAAGCCACCTGCGGCTTACCAAGCTTGGCTCCAATCTTAAATTCTCTTCTTATCCTGTCAGCTATTACCTCGAGATGTAATTCTCCCATACCCCATATAAGCGTCTGCCCGGTTTCTTCATCATACCTTACCCTGAATGTAGGATCTTCCTCTGCCAACCACTTGAGCGTTTCTGCAAGTTTAACGTTGTCAGCTTGCGTCTTAGGCTCTATAGCTATAGAAACTACCGGTTCCGGGAAGGTCATTTTCTCAAGAAGGATGGGGTGCTCAGGATCGCTCAAAGTATCTCCCGTTGTCGTGAACTTCAGAGCAGGTATAGCCACTATCATACCAGGACCTGCTTCTTTTATATCCTCTCTTTTATTAGCGTGCATTCTTAAGATTCTCGAAACTCTCTCTCTTTTGCCCTTTGTAACGTTATATATATAGCTTCCAGCGGTTATGGTCCCAGAGTATATCCTGCAGTAAACAAGTTTTCCAACGTATGGATCAACCATTACTTTGAAAGCTAAAGCAGAAAATGGCTCCTCATCAAGCGGTTTTCTCTCCTCAATTTCGTTTGTCACCGGATTCGTTCCCTTTATCGGAGGAATGTCCAGAGGAGAAGGGAGATAATCAACAATAGCATCAAGCAGAAGTTGAACGCCCTTATTCTTGAAGGATGATCCACAAAGAACAGGCACAACCTTAAGCTCCAAAGTAGCCTTTCTCAAAGCCGATTTAATCTCATCCTCGGAAATCGGCTGCTCAGCCAGATATTTCTCCATGATATTTTCGTCAAAGTCGGCTAAAACGGTTATAAGCTCTTCTCTCTTCTCCATAGCTTTATCCAAAAGCTCCGGCGGAATATCAACATATCTATACTGCGTCCCAAGCTCATCTAGGTAAACAACTGCTTTCATCTTGATGAGATCAACCACTCCTTTAAAGCTCTCCTCACATCCCAACGGAAGCTGTATTGGAACTGCGTTAGCCCCAAGCCTCTTTCTCAACTGCTCAACTACAAACTCGAAATCTGCACCTATCCTGTCCATCTTATTAACATAAGCTATTCTGGGAACACGATATTTGTCCGCCTGCCGCCAGACAGTTTCAGATTGAGGCTCGACCCCACCAACAGCGCAAAAAAGAGCAACAACTCCATCTAAAACACGTAAAGACCGCTCCACCTCTACAGTAAAGTCCACATGGCCGGGCGTATCGATAATATTTATACAATAACCTTTCCAATAGCATGTAGTAGACGCAGCGGTAATCGTGATGCCTCTTTCTTGCTCCTGGATCATCCAATCCATGGTAGCAGTTCCTTCATCTACTTCTCCCATGCGACGAACCCTTCCCGTGTAAAATAGAATACGTTCCGTAGTAGTAGTCTTCCCCGCGTCTATGTGTGCCGCTATTCCTATATTCCTTATTTTGTCAAGTGCGTATTCCCTACCCAGAACCTTCTTCGCCATTTTCTCCTCCCTTTTAACTATCTACCACCTATAATGAGCAAAAGCTCTATTGGCTTCCGCCATTCTATGTACATCCTCCTTCTTCTTAACGGCTGCGCCTTCTCCCTTATAAGCATCCATTATTTCCTGCGCAAGCTTCTCACACATAGGTTTGCCCTTTTTGCTTCTCGCAGCGTTAATTATCCATCTAACGGCTAAAGAAAGCTGTCTGTGAGGAGGCACCTCCACTGGAACCTGATAAGTAGCTCCCCCCACTCTCCTTGGTCTAACCTCAAGGATAGGCTTAACGTTTTCTACCGCCTTTTCAAGCACCTCTAAAGGTGGCTTTTTCATTTTCCCCTCTATTATCTTCATGGCTTCGTAAAAAATCCACTCCGAGACTATTTTCTTTCCATCCCACATCATACAGTTTATGAATTTGGTAACAAGCGAACTACCATATACGGGATCCGGAGGTAGTACCCTCTTAGGAACCCTTCCCTTTCTTGGCATATCTGCTTACACTCCCTTCCTTTACTTCTTCGGCCTTTTAACGCCATATTTTGAACGAGACTGTCGTCTTCCCTCAACGCCAGCAGCATCAAGCGCACCTCGAATTATATGGTATCTGACTCCGGGTAAATCTTTCACACGTCCACCTCTTATCAATACAACCGAGTGCTCCTGCAGGTTATGACCTATCCCTGGAATATAGGCGGTAACCTCTATTCCATTCGTAAGCCTAACTCTTGCTACCTTTCTTAGAGCCGAATTAGGTTTCTTAGGTGTCACCGTATAGACCCTCGTGCAAACTCCTCTTTTCTGAGGGCACCCTTGAAGAGCCGGCGCGCTTGATCTTCTCTTCTTCGGCTTGCGTCCTTCCCTAACGAGCTGATTTACAGTAGGCACAATACCCCCTCCTTCTTGATAAAACTCCCTTAGGAAACCTTTCCAATTTTACCAACGAGGCTAAGTTATGTCAATAAAAATGTTTGTTTTTTCCCTCCCACAAAAATTGATCTCAGCTCACATCGATGTGAGCTGAGATCGCTGGGTTGAAACCCTAAGAGAGGAAACGGAATCTCTCTTACCCCTTAGAAAAACAAGTATTTCCTCCCCTATATTTCGCCCCTAATGCTCAGGGTAAACGCTTCCTCATCTCAATGAGAAGCATTCCGTTTCAACAAGTCTAAAAATTATATCTTGCATCCTACTTCATAAGCAGACCAAATGGCATGCTTTATATTCGCAGGCTTTAAAGCATCTCCTACTATAAAAAGCTCAACGGGACTGGACAAAAGATCGTTATAAAGCTTTCTTCTACTCTTGAAGCCAGTAGCGAATATTAAAGCATCGACTTCTATCTCCCTTTCTAAACCGTCTGATACCAAGACTATCCCTTTTTCGAAAATCTCTTTAATGACTGCCTTTGTGTAAACCCGAATATCATGGAATTCTATTTTCTTAAGAAGAAACAACTTATTCGGATGTTCAACATCTCCAAGAAGAAGCAATTTATCAAGTTTCTCCACTATGCTTACAGATTTCCCCAGGCTCTTTAACCAAAGTGCAACCTCGCATCCTACAAGCCCCCCTCCCACAACTACTACAGTATTCCCAATCCCTTTTCCATCTTTAAGAAGAACTTCCTCTGCAGTAAAGACCCTACCAGACATTCTCTCTAAGCCATTTATCTGAGGAAGAGAAGGAAGCGAACCAGTGGCGATAACTACACTATCAGGAGAGAGAGTTTCTATCGTCCTGCAATCGGCTTCCTCCTCGAGCCTCATAGTAATTCCGTAATCCTCAACCTGTTTCCTATACCAGTTCAGGAGCTTTCTATCATCCTTTTTAAAACTTGGAATGCTACCTGCTATTAGATGGCCTCCAAGCTCTTTTTCTCTCTCAAATAGAATAACCTCATGTCCCCTAATCGCCGCTACTCTCGCTACCTCCATGCCTGCCACCCCACCACCGACAACCACAACCCGTTTTCGCCTGGAAGCCGGACACAGTCTATAATCTTTTTCTCTACCTGCAGTGGGATTAACAGCACAGGAAAGGTTTTTCCCCCGGGCAATCCTTCCTAAGCATACATGGCAACCTATGCAAGGCCTAATATTACCAAACAACCTCTTTTTTACCTTAAGAGGCCAAAGAGGATCCGCAAGTAGCCCTCTCGCTAAAGCTACCATATCCGTCTTCCCACTTTCTACAGCTTTACGAGCAATATCAGGATCCTGAAGTTTCCCAGCAGTTATAATAGGTACGCTTAATCTTTTTTTCAGCTCAAGCGAAAACGGCAAATAAACGCCATAATCGAGATAACCAGGCGGATGAGCTAAATCCCACGATTCATAACTTCCCACATCTACATTGATGGCGTCATATCCTGCTTTTTCAAGAAAAACCGCAATTTCCAACCCTTCTTTGATATCTCTCCCTCTCTCCTCAAAGGTCTCTTCAACAAGCGCTCCTTTATTCCAGTCCTTAACATAGCTTTTCAAGCTATAGCGTATCAACACAGGGAAATCCTTCCCTGCACTCTGCTTTATGATTCTGAGTATCTCCAAAGCAGGGCGCAATCTATTTTCAAGGGATCCTCCATACTTATCTTTTCTGTGATTAAAGAAAGAAATCGCAAACTGATCAAGAAGATATCCCTCATGAAGAGCATGAACCTCTATGCCATCAAAACCGCTTTCGCGGGCGAGAATCGCAACCTCTCCAAAGCTGGAAATGATTTTTTCTATTTCCTCAACTTTAAGCTCGCGACATATGATATCTGGATTCCAATAGTTGGGAATCGGAGATGGAGCAATCGGCCGCTTTTTCAAAACGCTGGGATGGGCCACTCTTCCAAAGCCCATCGTAACTTGGAGGAAAATTTTGCAATCATACGAGTGAACCCTTTCCGTAAGCTCAATCGATGTTTGATGAAAATGGGCTGGGTTTAAAAGTGGGCAAGGTGAAGAGGGCATTACAAATTCCTCTATCTCATTTTCCACTCTAACCAGACCAGTTATTAGAAGTCCAGCTCCACCCCTCGCACGTTCAACAAAGAACTCTATCGCTCTTTCGTTAAATCCTCCTTCAGTTGTAGCCAAACCAGTAAGCCCCATAGGAGCCAAGGCAATTCTGTTCTTTATCTCAACTTCACCTATATTAATGGGGTCGAAAAGCTTACTATAACCCACGCTATATTTCACCTACCTTTCAGCAATCCCATGTTTTTTAAAGCTCCAAGAAACTACTTCATTCACCACATCATCAGCAGCGAGGAAAGGAAGCGTTATTATGTCTTCCTGCTCCTTGTTATGCTTTGCCGCTGTAGCTATCGAATTGGGGTTACGAGCCCATGAACGTCTTGCAACTCCCACCATTACATCCCAGTTAAGAGCATTTTTTATGATTTCATCAACTTTTCTACTGCCATCCAATAAAAGTCCAAACCCCGTATGAAGGCTCCTTCCAATACCAACTCCTCCACCATTCCCTATGGCAACGAATGTCATCCCTCGCGAAGCATTTCCGGCAAAGCAATGAATTGCCATATCAGCCGTAACGTTACTACCATCCTTTACATTTGATGTCTCTCTTATCGGGCAATCTGCTCCTCCAGTGTCATGATGATCCCTCCCTATAAAAATAGGACCTACTTCGCCACGACGTACCATATCATTGAACTTCAAGGCTATTTTCACTCTTCCCTCAAGATCCTGATATATCATTCTAGCCCTCGTTCCAACGGTTAAATTGTGCTTTCCTGCCTCCTTTAGCCAATTATAGTTATCCCTATCCTGGGGACTTCTTCCAGGATCAATGCAAGACATCGCAGCCTCATCCGTCCTTACCAGATCCTCTTCTCTACCACTTAAGCAAACCCAGCGGAATGGTCCATATCCCTTATCGAATAACTCCGGTCCTGTTATGGCTTCCATAAAATCCGGAAATATAAAACCATCTCTTGTGTCTCTACCATTACGAGCTATCTCCTTAACACCAGCATTAAACATGGCTTGCATAATAGAGTTACCATACTCAAGGAAAAACGCTCCTTTATCAGTAATCGCTTTTATAAGCTGATAATGCTTTCTTAAGCTTCTATCTACATATTCGCGTAACAGCTCTCTATCTCTCTCAAGGAGCTCTCTCATCTCCTCATAAGTTAAATCAACGGGGACATATCCACCATCGTATGGTATATGACAGGATGTCTGATCGGAGAGGATATTCACCTCTATATCATGTTCTACGATATATTCAAGAAGCCTAACTACATTCCCACGATAAGCAGCAACAAAACCTTTATTCGTTGCAAGATAGTGCTTGACTTTTCCGAATATATCGTCAAGATCAGAGGAGGCATAATCGAGCCATCCTTGCTCCAGTCTCCTATCAATGAGGTCATCCCTTACCTCAGCTATAACAGCTACACACTTGGCTATTTGAGCTGCCTTAGCCTGAGCGCTACTCATGCTTCCCAAACCGGCAGTTATGTAAAGAACCCCTCTTAAATCATCCCTATCGCCGGAAAGACCATATTTTCTTGCAGCATGACGAAGTAAGTTATAACAACCATGAATTATACCTTGGGGACCGATAAAAAACCACCCACCCGCTGTCATTTGTCCATAATTTGTAACACCCATCTCCGCCGCTATCTCCCAATCGTCGAGGTTGTCATACATACCGACCATAATTGCATTTGATATAACTGCACGAGGAGCTTCCGGACGTGATTTAAATAGACCAAGAGGGTGACCAGACATAACAACGAGGGTTTGATTCTCCTCCAGTATTTCAAGATACCTTTTAACCAATCTGTATTGAAGCCAATTTTGCACTACCCTCCCAAACTCCCCATATGTAACAAGCTCATAGGGATACTGAGCTACCTCAAAATCAAGGTTATTATCTATCATGACCTGGATAGCTTTTCCTGCCAAGCATCTTCCTTTATACTGATCCACAGGCTTCCCCCATATCCGACCCGGGGGACGATAGCGATACGCGTATATTCTTCCCCGAGTTATGAGCTCCTCCATAAACTCAGGAGCTAAAACATCGTGAAGCTTTGGAGGGACATATCGCAGGGCGTTCTTTAAAGCTATCTTTGCCCTCTCCCTGGACAGCCTGAATGGTCTCACAGGTGCTCTCGGAACACCAGGTTCAAACTCGGGATATTCAGGTAATTCATCACCAAGGCTGACTCTAATAGCCCCTCCTATGACATCGTTATCGATCTGCACCATTGAAAAATCACCCCCTACAACACTACCTAAATGTAGAATAGCCCGGGAGTGATCTCCAAACAATAACCTCATATAATCAAAGAATAAGACGAGGGAATAGCATTAAAACACTACAGGGAGGGCCCAAAGGGGATCTTAGGGAGAGACATATCCTTTGCGAATTGCATATCTCGTTAATTCAGCAGTATTTCTCAGCTTCAACTTCCTCATTATATTTTGTCTGTGCCGTGCAACTGTGTTCACACTAATATGAAGAATATCAGCAACTTCCTTATTTATATACCCCTCCGCAAGAAGCTTAAGGACCTCTATCTCACGCGCAGTAAGCTCTTCCTCCTCGTTTCTCTTACGAAGCTTTTCGCCCAATAGCATCTCTATAAAAGCTTCAGAAAGCATCTTTCTAACACCCGGACCTATATATATCTCACCCTTAGCTACAGCTCTTATCGCTTTGCTCAACTCATCAAAAGCACAGTCTTTAAGAAGGTATCCAGAAGCTCCCGCCTTAAACATTTCAGATATAAGATTAGCATTAGCATACATCGATAAAGCTATCACCTTAACTTCTTTGTTGTTACTGAGGATGACTTTCGTTGCATCTATGCCGTTCATTTTGGGAAGCATTACATCCATTACGATAACTGCGGGATTTACTTTTTCCATCAGTTCAACGACCTCCATACCATCCGCAGCTTCAGCAACCACCACCATGTCACTCTGCGCATTTATTAAGGCTTTTAAGCCTTCCCTTAATATCTTATGATCATCAGCCAACAAAATACCGTACCTTTTGTCCAAGATAACTCGCCCCTCTACGCAGAATCTGCATTCCCTTCCTCAAAAGCCTTTATAGGAACCAATATATAGACAACGGTGCCTTCTCCTTCCATCGAGCATATTTCCATGCGTCCACCCAAAAGCTTCACCGTTTCCTGAAGACTAAATATACCGTATCCTTCCTCCACAGCGCTAATATCAAATCCACAACCATAATCCCTAACCTCAAGCTTTATCGTATTCTCATCTTTAAGATCTACTTTAACTTCGGCAAAATCAGTCTTAGCATGCTTAACCACATTTGTAAGAAGCTCCTGAACTGCTCGAACCAAAAAGGCTTCGAGCTCCATAGGGAATTTCTTAGAAAGATTACCATAAGTATATTTAACCTCAACCCCATACTTGCTATAAAACTTATCACTAAGCCAAGACAAGGTTGCTTCCAACCCGAGCTGATATAAAACAGGTATCCCGAGATCAAAGGTTAGATCTTTGGTTATCTGTATGCTTTCATTCAAGACTTCAATGATATCTTCTATCTGCTTTCGGATTTCTTTACTCTTTATGCCAGCGTGGAGCATCTGAAGCCTCAACTTAGAAAGAGCCAAATTCTGCCCTATAGAATCATGTATTTCCTTAGCTACGCGTTGGCGCTCCTTTTCTCTCGCAAGAGAAATCGCAGAAGCCAAACACTGAAGCTTTTTAAGATACTGGCGTTCCTTTTCTCTCGCTTCAATTATTTCGGTTATATCGAGGAAAGCACCTATTAACCCTATAGGATCACCGGCATCATCAGTAAAGACAGTCTTATTCAGGATAACAGTATGATACGTGCCGTCATGATGAAGTATTTTTCTCTCCTCAGATATGAATCCTCCCTCGGAAATGAGTTTTTTATCCCGTTCAAAAATCTCCTCTGCTTGTTCTGGAGGCACAACATCTGTCACCGCTTTGGATAAAATCTCCTCCACGCTTTTACCCATGAAATCTGCGTAAGCTTTATTGCAACCTATATATCTACCTTCTTTATCCTCACAAAATATGGGAACAGGAACTACATCCAAAATCTTTTGAAGAAAATCCTTTTTACTCTCAACCAGCTTTAACCGCTCTTCAATTCTCTTCAAAGCTTTTTTCACACACAACCTACCCCCTTTTTATTATCTTAGCAGGAGATTAACAAGATAGGTGCTCAGAGACGGCACATAGGTAACCAAAACTAAAACCAGCACCAAAACCAAGAAAAACCACAGAACTTTCCTCGAGATGATCTCCATGCTTACTTTGGAAACCGCAGAAGCAACGAAGAGATTAGGTCCATAAGGAGGTGTAATAAAACCTATGGTTAAAGCTATGGTCATTATAACACCAAAATGCACTGGATCTATTCCCATGCACTTTATAATAGGAAGCAAAATAGGAGTTAGTATAACCGTAGAGGAAAAGTTATCTATAAAGCATCCAACACCAAGGAGAAAGAGATTTATAACGAACAGTATAACATAAGGATTGTCAGAAACGCTTAATAAAGCCTTTACTATCTTAATCGGAATTCTCTCTATAGTTAGATATCTCGCAAATGTCATCGATAAGCCTATCATGAAAATAACAGCTCCGGTTATCTTCACCGTCTCTTTTAAGGAATTATATATTTCTCTCCAGCCGAGCTCTCTATAGATAAAAACACCCACTATAACGGAATAAACGACTGAAACCCCACCTGCTTCCGTAGGCGTGAAAATACCTCCATATATCCCCCCAAGGATTATTATGGGTACAAGTAGAGCCCATATAGCTTCTTTGAAAGCCTTCCACACACGAGAAAGGGAGGGACGTTCCACTCCTCGGGAATAGCCCTGCTTTTTAGAGATAAAGTATCCTACCACCATAAGCGATAACCCCATAACTATGCCCGGAATCACCCCAGCAATAAAAAGCTTACCAATAGAAACCTGAGCAACTATACCATAGATGACAAAAGAAATGCTTGGTGGAATTATAACACCTATGCAACCTGCCGCAGCGGTAAGAGCAGCAGCAAATGCACGATCGTAATTTCTTTTTTCCATCTCAGGAATCATGAAGCTTCCAATTGCAGAAACCGTAGCAGTACTCGATCCAGAAATAGCACTGAAGAACATGCAAGCTAGCACTGTAACCATAGCAAGTCCTCCAGTAGCAAAACCAACTATACTATCAGCAAGATTGATAAGCCTCCTTGAAACTCCACCTGCTCCCATAAGGACGCCAGCTAAAATAAAAAGAGGAATAGCTAAAAGAGGAAAGGAATTCAAAGCGGTAAAGGATCTCTGCGCAATGATTACTAAAGGAATGCTGCTGGTGAAAAATATGACCGTAGCTGTCGCAACACCTATTGAGATACCTATAGGAACTCCTAAAGCCAAACAAGCAAACAGAAGGAAGAATAACCAAAATACCTCCATCTTTTATCTAACCCCACCTCTCTACCTTTTTCAATGTAGATACGATCTCACTAACGAGCCTTATCCCCATTAACGCACCACCTACAGGAACAGACGCATATGCGTATCCTATGGGTATGCGCATAGCTATGGAAAGCTCTCCATGACGAAATAGAAGGATAACAAGCTGGGTTCCAGTCCAAGCAAGAAAAACACAGAATAAGAACCATATTAAAAGAGAAACTACCTCCAGAAACAGTCTCCATCTGCCATTAAATTTCTCTAAAACAAAGCGAATCCTTAGATGAGAGTGCTGTCTAATAGCGTAGCTCGCCCCAATCCATGCTCCCCAGATAAATATATATGTGCATAGCTCCTGAACCCAGGCAGGGGAATATAGAAAGATATACCTCATTATCACCTGCGCAAAAACAAGGATCACTATAAAGGCCATCCCCCCAATTAGAAGATACTCCTCGAGCTTATTGAAAAAATCTCTTACCCTCATGACTCTACCTCCGAAATTTAGAACATACAAAGCATCTTTTCAAAAATAAGGGCCCCCACGGGGCCCTGAACATAATAGAGTCTTTAAAACTCCCCAACTATAGAGTCAAAGAACTCGTGTCCGAGTCTATCCCTCAATCTCTTGTAAACTCCTTGCGCTGCCTTAGCGAACACTTCCTTCTCCTCCGGAGTTAGCTCATTTACTATCATTCTCTTCCTTAAAAACGCTAATTCCTTTTCTTCCCTTTCGTTGCAAATCTTTCTTTGCGCATTTCTGAAAGCCATTGCAGCATCAGATACAACTTTCTGAAGATCCTTTGGCAAGGATTGATAAAACCTTTCGCTTATAAGAACAGAGATGCTGGCATAAGTATGTGCAGTTAAGGACAGATACTTCTGAACCTCATATAACTTCAAGGACTTCATCACGAAAACGGGATTATCCTGCCCATCAATCACACCTTGTTGAAGCGCAGAATAAAGCTCTGAGAAGCCAATAGGTGTAGGGCTAGCTCCCCACGTTCTAAACATATCCATATAAGTGGGAGCCCGCATTACCCTTATCTTGAGTCCCCTTAAATCTTCAGGCCTATGAATGGGTCTACAATTGTTACCTATATGTCTAAAACCTATCTCGGCAAAAGCAAGGCTTCTTAATCCTTTTTTCAGTAGATAACTGGCAAGCTTCTGTCCCTTTGGACCATCAAGCATATTATAGGCATCCTCTTTCGTTCTGAAAAGATATGGAAGATCAAGAATTTGAAGCTTAGGCTCAAACGAAGCAAGGATTGCTGTTGCTGGCAAGCAAACCTCAAGGCTACCCAGCTGAAGAGACTCTATTGTCTCCGCATCCCCACCCAGCTGGCCTGCAGGAAATAATTCCACCACTATCCTACCACCCGAGTGCTTCTCAACATACGGCTTAAAGACCTGTCTCATTGCCACATCATGTGGATAACCTACGGGGACTACATAAGCAACCTTCATCTTATATTTTGCTGCCCCTAAAGCAGGGAAGACTATTCCTACGAGAACGGCCAGAATCACCACCGCTACTGCCACTTTCTTTGCCATGAAAACACCCCCCTATAGGCGAAATTTTACACAAATAGCATAAGCATTGCAGGAGCTGAAAACCATGCCACATATAGGTATATTACATAAACAAAGAATAGTGTAAATATACTATCTAATAAAAAGCTTTCGCCCTCCGCTCAGTTAGCGGAAGCGGAGGGCGAAATCGCTTCCTCTCCCTTAGATTTGGACAGTAAAGCTCCCAAGTAGTAGAACAGAAAAGCCATGATTAAGCCAGGGATAACAGGGTATATAAATAGCTTTTTATAAAAGAAGATTTGCCATACCACACAGGAAATTACAGAAATAACCATCGAAAGCAGGGCTCCGCTTTTCGAGGGTTTCTTAGAATAAAGCCCCATAAGAAGAGGAATCAGAAAAGCAGACGTTATAACTGAAAAGGCAAGGCCAACTATGGTAACAATTATGCCAGGGGGTTTAAGAGCCAGTAGAGGAGAAATTAAACCAAGTATAACCACCGAAACCCTGGCAAAGCGAACATCACGCGATCCGAGGATATCCTTAACAAGCGAGCTTGAAAGAATCATCAGGTTTGAGTTCACAGTTGACATGGCTGCAGCAAGCGCAGCAACCAAAATAACAGAGGAAAGAGCCTCAGGAAAGAGTTTACGAGTCAAAAGGGGAATAACAAGATCAGGATCTTTCACACCCTTAATAAAAAGATGTGCAAATGGGCCTATAGAGAATACAGTTACAGCAAAAAGACCTATAAGTATTGGTGTGAGAAGCATTCCCTTTCTTATAACTCTTTTATCCCTCGCAGCATAAAATCTTATGACAAGCTGAGGGCTCGATAGCTGTGCGATACTTATGGCAAAGGTCAGACTAAGTATAAATGGGATCATCATTCCAGCCTTTAGTATGGGAGGGGGTCCATATCCTCCAAGCGTTAACAGCACTTTTCCGGAAGTTCCTCCAGGCAGGGTTATATGAGAAAGTGCCTCCAAGCCAGAGCCTATACCTCCCATTTTATAAACCAAAACGGTGAAGAGAGAAACTCCTCCAAAAAGAAGAAGTATTCCTTGAATAAAATCGGTCAATACTACAGCTCTGAAACCTCCCAAGGAGGTATAAACTATAACAGGTAGTGCAACCAGTAAGACTCCATACTTATACGGCAATCCCATCATAACCTGAAGAAGATTCGAAGCACCTTTATATATAGAAATCATGTAAAATTCAAAGAAAACAAGAATTATCAAAGCTGAGATAACCTGAAGAACTTTGCTATCGTAT
>JAGHDO010000046.1 GCA_021159885.1 Synergistota bacterium
AAACCATGCTGAGATAACACCCGCGTTATCGCAGCCGTCAACGTCGTCTTACCATGATCTATATGACCTATCGTTCCAACATTCAAATGCGGCTTCTTCCTCTCAAATTTCTCCTTAGCCATCTTTATACCCCCCTACCCTTTAGAGCTTCTGTTTGTTCTCAAATTTAGGCAAAAATAAAAAAGGTGGAGCCCACGACCGGAATCGAACCGGTAACCTTGTCCTTACCATGGACACGCTCTACCGATTGAGCTACGTGGGCTCTTCTCTGGTGGGGAGGGGAGGATTCGAACCTCCGAAGGCAGTCCGCCCGCGGATCTACAGTCCGCTGCCTTTGACCGCTTGGCTACCTCCCCTTACCAGACTACTTCCTTAAGCCACATTTCAGCTGGAGCCGACGGCCGGACTTGAACCGGCAACCTGCTGATTACAAATCAGCCGCTCTACCAGTTGAGCTACGCCGGCGCACCCCAAGCCGAATACATTATAAAAGAGAACCTCTTTTTCGTCAATAGGTTAGAGGTTATTTTTGGGAAGAGAAGGAGTGGAGTTTCCCCCACGGCGGGGCGCTCACCGTGGGGGAAACGAGGCGCTTAGCTAGCTAAGCTCCACTCCCTTGAGCGAGGCGGCGGCAAAGAGCCTGTTTATGGCGTTTATATACGCCTTTATACTTGCTTCTATAACATCCGTACTGGCTCCCCTACCAACCACGGTAAAGCTATCGTATTGAAGCGTTATTACCGCTTCTCCGAGCGCATCGGAGCGCTCACTCGTGGCTTCTATCCTATAGCTTTTTAAAACCGGCTCTATACCAATTATTCTTCGTATCACCCTGTAAGAAGCATCCACAGGTCCGTTTCCTACCGCAGCGTCGGTCTTCTCAACCCCTTCTTCAAGCAAGGTTACCGTTGCCGTAGATTTACCCCCTTGTTCTATACTTAGAGAGTAATTCTTTAGCTCAAAGCGTCTCGAAGGCGTAACCGAGAGTATCTCATCCGCTATGAAAGCCTCAATATCACTATCCGTAACTATCTCTTTTCTATCGCAGAGCTCTTTAAAGAGCCTAAAAGCCCTTTCAAACGTTTTCTCATCAAGCTTAAACCCCATTTCCTCAAGGCGCCTTTTAAAAGCGTGTCTTCCAGAATGCTTCCCGAGGTGAAGACGCGTTCCAGGAGCTCCAACATCCTCGGGCTTCATAATCTCATAGGTAGCCTTATTGCAAAGCACACCATGCTGATGAATCCCCGACTCGTGAGAAAAGGCATTGGCTCCTACCACAGCTTTATTGGGAGGAACGACTACCCCCGTCAGTCTCGAAACAAGCCGGCTCGTTTCATAAAGCTTCTGCGTATCTATTCCTGTTCTCACACCAAAGATATCCTTCCTCGTCCTCAGAGCCATAACTATTTCCTCAAGCGATGCGTTTCCAGCCCTTTCACCAAGCCCATTTATGGTGCACTCAACCTGCCTCGCACCAGCTCTTACAGCTGATAGAGAGTTCGCAACCGCGAGTCCAAGATCATCATGGCAGTGAACGGACCATACCACTGAATCATCCGCTCCAACCCTTTTTATAATCGTTCGCACGAACTCTCCGAACTCCTCGGGATAAGCATAGCCCACCGTATCAGGAATATTTATCGTTGTGGCTCCACAGTCTATCGCTATCTTAAAGACCTCAACGAGAAAATCTATATCAGACCTGCTCGCATCTTCTGCAGAAAATTCCACATCATCAACGAGGCTTTTAGCATAGCTAACCGCTTCCCTGATCGCGCTTAATACATCCTCTCGCGTCATTTTAAGCTTATATTTAAGATGAATATCACTCGTAGCTATAAAGGTATGAATTCTGGGACGATCGGAATATTTAACCGCATCATAGGCCGCTTTTATATCGGGCTTACGTGCCCGCGCTAACCCTGCTATGACAGGTCCTTTAACCTCTTCCGCTATCCTCCTCACAGCTTCAAGATCCCCTAATGAAGCAGCAGGAAATCCCGCTTCTATAACATCTACCTTTAAGCGAGCAAGCTGATGCGCGACTTGAAGCTTCTCAGCCATGTTGAGATTTATCCCAGCAGCCTGCTCACCATCCCTCAAGGTGGTGTCAAAAATAATAACGTAATCATCACCCATCCTCACACCCCTCCCCTATGCAGGTGGCTTTCTATTTTCAAGCCAGGGCATCATCTCTCTGAGCTTGGCACCTACCTTCTCTATCAAATGCTCCTTTTCCTTAGCAAGCCATGTCTTAAGTCTGGGCCTGCCACATTGGTTCTCGAGAATCCAGTCCTTCGCAAAGGAACCATCCTTAACCCTCTTTAAAAGCTCCTTCATACGCTTTTTAACATCTTCGTTTATAACATAGCTTCCCGCTATCATATCTCCATATTTTGCGGTATCGCTCACGGAATACCTCATCCAAGAGATCCCACCCTCATACATAAGATCGACTATCAGCTTAAGCTCATTCAGGCATTCGAAATAGGCAATCTCCGGTTGATATCCCGCTTCCACAAGGATCTCAAACCCCGCTTTAACCAGCTCTGTGACCCCACCGCATAAAACAGCTTGTTCACCGAAAAGATCCGTCTCTGTTTCCTCTGCAAAAGTAGTCCATATAACGCCCGCACGTCCCGCTCCTATTGCACTTGCGTAGGCTAAGCCAAGCTCCTTAGCCTTTCCCGTAGCGTCCTGATAAACAGCGAGAAGAGCAGGGACCCCTCTTCCCTCCTTAAACATTCTTCTAACGAGATGTCCCGGTCCCTTGGGAGCAACCATAAATACGTCTACATCCTTCGGAGGCTCTACCTGATGGAAATGCACCGCAAAGCCATGAGAAAATCCTATAGCCATACCCGGCTTTAGATTTCCTCTCACGTAGATTTTATAGACATCCCCCTGAAGGTGATCCGGTAGCAGGAACATAACTATATCAGCAAGCTTGGTCGCTTCTCCCACCGTGTAAACCTCAAAGCCATCCTTTCTCGCGATTTCCCAAGACTTACTTCCCTCATAAAGCCCTATTATCACATCCATTCCGCTATCTCTTAGATTTTGTGCGTGCGCGTGTCCCTGGCTACCGTACCCAAGGATAGCTATCTTCTTTCCCTTAAGTAAGGAGAGATCCGCATCCCTATCATATAAAACTTCTGCCATATCATATTACCTCCTTCCAAGATTTTCTTGAGTTATTACATTATCGAGGGTGGTTCCCGGTACCATCATGGGGAAAACTTTCTCCTCTTGAGGGATAACAAAGTTTATAACGACGGGACCGGGCGTCTCAAGAGCCCTCTCTATTGCATCCCTAACCTGACTTGCCTCCGAAACGGTCCAACCCTGAGCCCCAAGCGATCTTGCCAAAGCAACATAATCAGGCTCCCTTGAGTAAATCGTTTCGGAATATCTCTTTTCGAAAAAAAGCTCCTGCCATTGTCTAACCATCCCAAGAGATCTGTTGTTAAGAAGAAGAACCTTAACCGGTAAATTATAACGGGCACATGTATCAAGCTCCTGAACGGACATCATAAAGCTTCCATCACCAGAGATATTCAGGACAGGTTTCCCCGAGGGATCAGCCAAGGAAGCACCCATAGCAGCCGGCAAGCCATATCCCATTGTTCCAAGCCCACCAGAGGTTATGAAGCGCCGTGGACCTTTCACCTTATAGTAAAGAGCAGCCCACATCTGATTCTGTCCCACCTCGGTAGTCACGAGAGCCTCACCCTTCGTGAGCTCCCAAGCGCTTCTTATAACATACCAGGGTCTTACTGGACCGCTTTTCTCAAGCTCTATCTTAAACTCCTCCTTCCAGGAGACTATCTTTTCCAACCACTCCTTCCTTCCCTTTTCTAATTTAAGCTCGCTAACCGCTTCTAAAAGCTCCTTCAAGGTCTTCTTAGCATCTCCTATTAGATAAGCGTGAGCTTTAACGTTTTTATTTATCTCCGCAGGATCATAATCCATGTGGATTATCTTAGCTGAGGTAGCAAACTTCTCATGCTTCCCAACGCTTCTATCGCTAAATCTCAAACCAACCGCTATAATAAGATCGGCCTCACATAGAGCCTTATTAGCAGCAGGGGTTCCATGCATACCAGCCATACCAAGTGAAAGACGATGCTCTTCTGGAAACGCACCTTTACCCATGAGGGATGTTGCAACTGGAACTTCAAGCTTTTCCGCTAAAGCGAGAAGCTCTCGAGTAGCTCCCGAAATTATGATCCCACCTCCTGCAAGGATAACGGGCCTTTCGGCATCTTTCATAAACTCGACAGCTTTAGGAATATCATCAAGACTTACGAATCCATTTGGGTTATAACCCTTAAAAGAGATTTCTTCCTCCCTCCAGACTCCCTCCTCGCGTTGAACATCTAGCGGTATCTCAATCAGAACGGGACCAGGGCGCCCCGTTTTAGCTATATAGAATGCTCCTCGTATTACCCGATATATCTCAGATACAGAGCTCACCTTGAAGCTATGCTTGACTATGGGCAAAGTAAGCCCTATTATGTCCGTCTCTTGGAACGCATCTCTTCCCATAAATGATCTCGCAACCTGTCCCACTACAGCAACCATGGGAACGGAATCCATGTAAGCGGTGGCTATTCCCGTAACCAGATTGGTACTGCCGGGACCTGACGTTGCTATGCACACTCCAACCTTTCCGCTGGCACGGGCGTACCCATCTGCAGCATGCGCTGCGGATTGCTCATGTCTCACCAAAACATGTTTGAAGCTTTTTCTCTTGTAAAGCTCATCATAAATTGGAATTACAGCTCCTCCCGGGATGCCAAAAGCGACTTCCACACCCTCGAGCTCGAGGCATCTTAAGATCATTTCCGCACCGGTCATACTCCTTGCGTTTTCCATAATCTAAATCACCCTCCGTTAAAGCCAACGCGTCGCATAGCGACGCTCCCACTTCGCACAAGCTCCTTTATGCCATAGGGACTTAGAACTTTGATACACGCATTTATCTTTTCCTTGTTTCCCGTAACCTCAAGTACCAATCCTTCCTCTCCAACGTCAACTACTCTTGACCTGAATACATCAACAAGCTGTAGCACCTCAGGCCTATTTTGAGATTTAGCATTTACCTTAATTAGAGATAGTTCCCTCTCTACAAACTCCCCCTGACTCAGAATGTCAACATCTATAACCTCAATGAGCTTCCTAAGCTGGCTCATAATCTGCCTTGCCGATTCCCGATCGCCATTAAAAACGATGGTAAAACGAGATATTCCCGTTTCACCGATTCTCCCAACGCTGAGGCTCTCCACGTTATACCCGCGCCTGAAGATCAGTCCCACTATGCGACACAAAACACCTGGATGATCTTCAGTCAAAACGCTTATAACCTGCCTCAAAGCCATCCCCTCCCGAGATGAGAAAGATAATAAAAAGGGGCGGGCCCCTTTTCGCCTCTTCGGCGGGGGTCCCGCCCCTTAAGCTCTCCTTCCAGTGGATAAAAGGCGCTTAAGCGCCAATCCTCCCTGGAGGGGACCCGCGCCGCAGGCTAATAGCTATAATTATTAGTATTAGGGCTATAAGATTAATGAAAACTCCAGTCGCCTGCACCCGCAAGTCCTCCTCCTTTCTGAGAAGATATTTAAACATTATTTTAATGCTAAACGTCAATCTTGTCAATACCTATATGATAAAATAGGATTAAAGAATTAATTAAGGAGGTGAGGAAAGCATGAAAAGGGTAAAAACAGCACTAATTGCCTTTCTTCTGATATTTATCGTTTCAGCTCCCGCCTTATCAAAAATGTGCTTAAAGACGATTGGGGAGGAAGTTCTGATAGCGAGAGCCACGTTGAAACCCCTAAGTTCCTTCAGCGCAAGATTCCCCGAGTTCAATGTGTCTAAAGCATATGAGGTCCAGAAGCTCGTCGTTAACAGGCTTAAGAAAATCCATAAGGCAAAAGTCTGCGGTTTTAAGGCAGCTTTTACCACAAAGGCAAGCCAGAAAAAGTTCGCCATGAAGGAACCAGCTTATGGCGTGCTTCTGGATTACATGATAGTAAGAGATACTATCTGCTGTGTCCACACGAGCGGTAAGACCATAAAACCGATGATAGAAGTCGAGATAGGCTTCATTATCGGAAAGGATATCTCAAAGCCCATCAAGAACGTAGCTCAGCTTAAGAAATACATAAAGTCAGCATTTTTTGCCATAGAGGTACCAGACATAAGGTTTCATCTTAAGGGATTAAAAGGTGCAGATGTTATAGCAGATGATGTTGGCACATTCCTGGTGATAAAGGGAAAGGAATTTAATCCGTTCAAGGTTGATCTTGAGAACATTAAAGCCAAGCTCTACGTAAACGGAAAGCTCAAAAGAATAGGATATTCCAAGTATGTCCTCGGAAATCCCCTTAATTCCCTGCTATGGCTTGTTAACAAGGTGATTTCACAGGGAGAAAAGATCAAGAAAGGATACATAGTTATAACCGGCACGATGACGAAGATGTATCCTGCAATGCCTGGAAACTACACGGCGGTTTACGGAAAGCTGGGAACGCTGAAGTTCAGGATACTTCCATAATCCATAAAAGAAGAAAGGGGCTGCTTTTTAAAAAGCAGCCCCTTAACATTAATCTCTCTTGGGCAGTCTTGGAATAAGCCAGAACAGAAAGGTATCAACTGATCTTGATTGTATAAGTATCTTACCAGGTCCCGTAAGCTCACAGACAAGTCCTTCACCGCTAAAGAGGGTTGACTTTATTCCTCCAACTGCTTTTACCTTATATCCCATACCTTCTGAGAAAGCAACGATATGTCCCGTGTCAACGATGTACCTCTGACCAGCTTCAAGGTTTATCTCATGAATAGCTCCATAGCTTGATAGAAAAAGCTTTCCCAAACCACTTATCTTAAGAAGAAAGAACCCCTCTCTTGAGAAAAAGGTCTTAGCCCCTCCCCATTTGGTGCTTACCTCTATTTCGGGAGAAGAAGCTATATAAGCGCCAGATTGAGCGTACACAGTTTCACCTTTAAGCTCAATAGCATATATATCGCCGGGAAGAGAAGGTGCGAATAAAACCTCGCCTGGTTTGCGCGCCCTAAAGGTGTTGATAAAGAAGCTTTCCCCTCCGAGAACGCTCCTTTTTAGCGCTCCGAAAAATCCCCCCTTCATCTTGGTTTCTATCTCTATGCCATCCGACATGGCTACCATCGCTCCAGCTTCCGCAGAAATAGCTTCCCCTCCCCCAAGTTTTACTCTGAGAAGGGAATAAGAAGGCTTATAAAGAATTTCATAATCCAAAACCCACACCCCCTTCAAAAAATCGAGCCTCCTGAGAGCTCTCAGGAAGCTCTGAAAATCTCACCTACACAGGTTTCCCGTGCGATTATCTTTCCTTTCCTTATAACGTAGAGCCTTGCAGGCTGAAGTCTCAAAGCCTCAAGGTGATCCTCGCAATCAAGTATCACTATATCAGCATCCCCACCCTCTTCTATTCTATGTCCCTTAAGCCCAACGATCTTAGCAGCGTTAAACATATCCATCTCAAATACCGCTTTTATCTCATCGGGGAGGGTCATGTGAGCAGCATAACAAAGCACAACTCCAACTTGAAGAAGATCGTTATTACCAAAAGGATAGAAAGCATCCTTCACACAATCCTGCCCATACGCAACGATAACCCCCATTCTCCAAAGCTCCTTAACCCTGGTTAATCCCCTCCTTTTAGGATGCTTATCGAGTCTTCCCTGAAGACACAAGTTGGTACAAGGATTCGTTATCATATGAATACCAGCCTTCTTTACCTTCTCCATAACCTTTTCAGCATAATCGTCAGGATAAGCAGCCAGAGCACAGGTATGACCCGCGGTAACCCTTCCCTGATATCCCTCGTCTATAGTCTTATCCGCAAGCATCTCAAGCGTTCTTGAGCACGGATCATCGGTTTCATCAACATGCATATCTATATCTGCATTATATTTCTTCGCGATTTCAAAGAGTATCTCTATATGCTTCTCGCTATCATAAGACCTATCCTCGTTAGCCGGCATTCCCCCAACAACATCCGCTCCCATCTCCATAGCTTGATAAAGGAGTTCCTCAGTTCCGGGGCTCTTTATAATACCCTCTTGAGGAAAAGCAACTATCTGAATATCAACAACATCTTTAAATCTTTCCCTAAGCTCCAAAATTCCCCTAAGTGGCATTAATCCTCCTATCGGATCAACATCTACGTGTGTTCTTATAAAGGTTATCCCCTTCCTGATAGCGTTTCTAACTACCCTGCTCGCTCGCTCGACGATATCTTCAACCGTATACTTTTTCTTCCTACTCCAAGTCAATTCTACGGCTTCAAAGAGCGTACCAGTCTCATTAGGAGGTATGGTTTCAAGAATCATGACCTTATCAAGATGAATATGAGGTTCTATGAAAGAAGGTATCGTAAGCCTGCTATTTGCATCGATAAGTTGCCTCGATTCCTCATCTATTAACGAGTCAACCTTTACTATTTTTCCATCCCTTATTCCTATATCCTTTAAGCCATCGGTTCCATAAATGCGTGCGTTTTTTATAAGAAGGTCAAGCATCCCTCTCTTCTCTCCCCCTCATCATAGAAGCCGCTAACTTATCCGCTTCTATGATAGACCCGTACCCGTGCATCCGCACAGATGCCATACAGCTCCTTAATCCTTAAGGTCTATAATTAAACTTTGCCACTTCTTATATTAACGAATAGGATCCAAGTTCACCAGGATATCCCCTATGGAGCCATTCCACCTATAAACGGAGAGTAATCAGCACCGCCATGAGATGAAGCCTTCACTTTCTCAGGGGAAATTCGAAAGAATCTCCACATCAGCTGGAAATGGATTTCTATCCCTGATATCCAAGCCTATATAATAATCTTGAGTATCTTCCCCGCTAACAATCGCTCTAACGCCAGGCACCTTCAAAACTTGAGAATATCTATATCAAAAGTCTGGCGTGGACCTCCTCACCTGAGTACCAACTTTCCCTTCAAGTGCTTCAAGAGCATGCTCAAGAGAAGCTATTATGGCCCTCTTCCCTCCATCTCTTATAAATCTCACCACCGCTTTGACCTTAGGGCCCATACTTCCCGCTTTAAAATGCCCCTCTTTCATGTATCTCTCAAGCTCCTCCACGCTGACATCCCTTAGCTCCCTTTGATCTGGCTTTCTATAGTTTATATAAGCACAAGGGACATCGGTCAATATCATAAAAATGTCTGCCTCAACATCCTGAGCTAACCTCTCTCCGGCTAAATCTTTATCTATAACAGCCTCAACTCCCTTAAGAGTGCCGTTTTCATACACAACTGGAATGCCTCCTCCGCCAGATGCAATTGGAACCCCTCCCAATTTTAAAATAGCCTTTATGGCTTCTTTCTCCACTATCCCCTTTGGATCGGGAGAGGGAACCACCCTTCTCCAGCCACGACCGCTATCTTCGATCCACACCTCATCGGGATGCTCTTTCATCCTTCTTTTTGCCTCTCCCTCCGTATAAAATGGCCCTATTGGCTTAGTAGGATTGTTAAAAGCAGGGTCATTCCTATCCACTATAACTTGGGTAACTATAGTAGCAACTTCTTTCTCTATCCCGAGCTTCCTCAGCTGGTTTTTCAAGGACTGCTGAATCATATAACCTATAAGCCCCTGGCTTTCTGCTCCACATATATCAAGGGGCATCGCAGGTACCTCCTTGGAAGCTATCTCATTCTGCAATAGAATAGCCCCAACTTGAGGTCCATTTCCATGAGTTATAACTACCTCATAACCCGCTTTTATCATCCGAGCTATCTGTTCACATGTTCTCCGAACGTTTTCCATTTGCTCCTCCGCTGTGCCCTTCTCGCCAGGCTGGAGTATAGCATTTCCTCCCAGCGCGACGACAACCCTCTCTCCCATAAGGCTCCCTCCTAACCTGAACAGTATTGTTATTTAAAAGATACAGCTCTATGAAAGAATAAAATAAAAGGAAGGGGACCTATTGTGCCATTTGTAGCGAAGAAAGGTCCAGCTTCATGCCATCGTAAGCTGCTTTAACCTTCGATTTAAACTCTTTCGATATTTCATCAGCGAGGATCCACGGTTTCTTAAAAAGCATTCCCCTCCCAAAGTGGGTAAGCACCGCAAGCTTAGGTTGAGCTTCAGATATTATTCTGCGGGCGTCATCAAGACATAGATGATCTATATGCTCTCTTCTCCTGTGTAAGGTAATGTTTAAGACCATTACATCCGCCTTAAGTCTTATAGGAATATATTCCACGAATTTCGTATCTATAACGAAGGAAAGCGAGGGAGCTTCCTCCGAGAGAAATTTAAAACCGAAGGTTTGAACACCATGATGAACGAGAGGAACGACCTTTAGAATAACAGTTCCAAGCTGAAGCTCCCCTTCCTTAAGAGTTATTATATCATTGAGATATTTCCTAAGATACTTAAGGACAACCCTATCCTCTCCTTCAAGGGCATCCTGTGGAGCGATTAAAACACCTCGCGGGGAAAAGCCTCCCTCAGTCATAGCTTCAATTATAGTATTTACATCCGCACAGTGATCAAGATGCCTGTGGGACAGAAGAATATAGTCAAGTGACATTGGATCCAAGCGAGGGCGACTTTCAAGACATCTAATTAGAGAACCTGGACCAGGATCAAGCAATATATTGCTACCCCCATAGTTTATCCATATTCCCCCAGAAGCTCTCAATTGCTTAAAAACCACAAATCGCGAACCCGCGGTGCCCAAGAACTTAATCCAACTCATGAATCAGGTAGCTCTATCTCCAATACGAGGTTTAAATTCTCCTTAAACCATTTAGCCGTTCTCTTTATACCCTCCTCTATGTCAATTTTCGGTTCCCAACCGAGAAGCTCCTTAGCAAGATCTATTTTAGCCCAAGTGCGAGGAACATCCGCAGGGTGAGGATACGAAAAAACTTTTTTCGCTCTTTTCCCCAAGTTTCTTTCTATAAGGGCTATAACCCGATTAAGCTTTACAGGCTTATCACTTCCGAGGTTTATGATTTGGAACCCCTTGAGATTCAAAGCTCTAACGGTTCCCTCCACGATATCATCTATGTACGTGAAGTCCCTCTCCTGATTCCCATCTCCGTAAATGGTTATCTCCTTCCCCTCATATATGAGGGGAAGGAGATAACCATTTACGGAGATGGGAATCAGGAGAGGGACTTCACGTACATAGATGATATCGTGGAGGGAACCGTTAGAGCTTTGAATCTCAAGGGGTTCCAAATCATAAACCTCGGAAGTGATAAGCCTGTAAAGCTTAATCGGGTTATAGCCCTTATAGAAAGAAACTTGGGGAAAAGAGCGAAAAAAGTTTTTTCGTATCCTCACCCTGCGGATGTTCCTCGCACTTGGGCTAAAATAGATCTTGCTAAGGAGCTTCTCGGTTGGGAACCGAAAATTGACATAGAGGAGGGTATAAAGAGAACGGCTAAATGGTTTAAGGAGAATTTAAACCTCGTATTGGAGATAGAGCTACCTGATTCATGAGTTGGATTAAGTTCTTGGGCACCGCGGGTTCGCGATTTGTGGTTTTTAAGCAATTGAGAGCTTCTGGGGGAATATGGATAAACTATGGGGGTAGCAATATATTGCTTGATCCTGGTCCAGGTTCTCTAATTAGATGTCTTGAAAGTCGCCCTCGCTTGGATCCAATGTCACTTGACTATATTCTTCTGTCCCACAGGCATCTTGATCACTGTGCGGATGTAAATACTATAATTGAAGCTATGACTGAGGGAGGCTTTTCCCCGCGAGGTGTTTTAATCGCTCCACAGGATGCCCTTGAAGGAGAGGATAGGGTTGTCCTTAAGTATCTTAGGAAATATCTCAATGATATAATAACTCTTAAGGAAGGGGAGCTTCAGCTTGGAACTGTTATTCTAAAGGTCGTTCCTCTCGTTCATCATGGTGTTCAAACCTTCGGTTTTAAATTTCTCTCGGAGGAAGCTCCCTCGCTTTCCTTCGTTATAGATACGAAATTCGTGGAATATATTCCTATAAGACTTAAGGCGGATGTAATGGTCTTAAACATTACCTTACACAGGAGAAGAGAGCATATAGATCATCTATGTCTTGATGACGCCCGCAGAATAATATCTGAAGCTCAACCTAAGCTTGCGGTGCTTACCCACTTTGGGAGGGGAATGCTTTTTAAGAAACCGTGGATCCTCGCTGATGAAATATCGAAAGAGTTTAAATCGAAGGTTAAAGCAGCTTACGATGGCATGAAGCTGGACCTTTCTTCGCTACAAATGGCACAATAGGTCCCCTTCCTTTTATTTTATTCTTTCATAGAGCTGTATCTTTTAAATAACAATACTGTTCAGGTTAGGAGGGAGCCTTATGGGAGAGAGGGTTGTCGTCGCGCTGGGAGGAAATGCTATACTCCAGCCTGGCGAGAAGGGCACAGCGGAGGAGCAAATGGAAAACGTTCGGAGAACATGTGAACAGATAGCTCGGATGATAAAAGCGGGTTATGAGGTAGTTATAACTCATGGAAATGGACCTCAAGTTGGGGCTATTCTATTGCAGAATGAGATAGCTTCCAAGGAGGTACCTGCGATGCCCCTTGATATATGTGGAGCAGAAAGCCAGGGGCTTATAGGTTATATGATTCAGCAGTCCTTGAAAAACCAGCTGAGGAAGCTCGGGATAGAGAAAGAAGTTGCTACTATAGTTACCCAAGTTATAGTGGATAGGAATGACCCTGCTTTTAACAATCCTACTAAGCCAATAGGGCCATTTTATACGGAGGGAGAGGCAAAAAGAAGGATGAAAGAGCATCCCGATGAGGTGTGGATCGAAGATAGCGGTCGTGGCTGGAGAAGGGTGGTTCCCTCTCCCGATCCAAAGGGGATAGTGGAGAAAGAAGCCATAAAGGCTATTTTAAAATTGGGAGGGGTTCCAATTGCATCTGGCGGAGGAGGCATTCCAGTTGTGTATGAAAACGGCACTCTTAAGGGAGTTGAGGCTGTTATAGATAAAGATTTAGCCGGAGAGAGGTTAGCTCAGGATGTTGAGGCAGACATTTTTATGATATTGACCGATGTCCCTTGTGCTTATATAAACTATAGAAAGCCAGATCAAAGGGAGCTAAGGGATGTCAGCGTGGAGGAGCTTGAGAGATACATGAAAGAGGGGCATTTTAAAGCGGGAAGTATGGGCCCTAAGGTCAAAGCGGTGGTGAGATTTATAAGAGATGGAGGGAAGAGGGCCATAATAGCTTCTCTTGAGCATGCTCTTGAAGCACTTGAAGGGAAAGTTGGTACTCAGGTGAGGAGGTCCACGCCAGACTTTTGATATAGATATTCTCAAGTTTTGAAGGTGCCTGGCGTTAGAGCGATTGTTAGCGGGGAAGATACTCAAGATTATTATATAGGCTTGGATATCAGGGATAGAAATCCATTTCCAGCTGATGTGGAGATTCTTTCGAATTTCCCCTGAGAAAGTGAAGGCTTCATCTCATGGCGGTGCTGATTACTCTCCGTTTATAGGTGGAATGGCTCCATAGGGGATATCCTGGTGAACTTGGATCCTATTCGTTAATATAAGAAGTGGCAAAGTTTAATTATAGACCTTAAGGATTAAGGAGCTGTATGGCATCTGTGCGGATGCACGGGTACGGGTCTATCATAGAAGCGGATAAGTTAGCGGCTTCTATGATGAGGGGGAGAGAAGAGAGGGATGCTTGACCTTCTTATAAAAAACGCACGCATTTATGGAACCGATGGCTTAAAGGATATAGGAATAAGGGATGGAAAAATAGTAAAGGTTGACTCGTTAATAGATGAGGAATCGAGGCAACTTATCGATGCAAATAGCAGGCTTACGATACCTTCTTTCATAGAACCTCATATTCATCTTGATAAGGTCATGATTCTTGAAACCATACCTCCTAATGAGACTGGTACGCTCTTTGAAGCCGTAGAATTGACTTGGAGTAGGAAGAAAAAGTATACGGTTGAAGATATCGTCGAGCGAGCGAGCAGGGTAGTTAGAAACGCTATCAGGAAGGGGATAACCTTTATAAGAACACACGTAGATGTTGATCCGATAGGAGGATTAATGCCACTTAGGGGAATTTTGGAGCTTAGGGAAAGATTTAAAGATGTTGTTGATATTCAGATAGTTGCTTTTCCTCAAGAGGGTATTATAAAGAGCCCCGGAACTGAGGAACTCCTTTATCAAGCTATGGAGATGGGAGCGGATGTTGTTGGGGGAATGCCGGCTAACGAGGATAGGTCTTATGATAGCGAGAAGCATATAGAGATACTCTTTGAAATCGCGAAGAAATATAATGCAGATATAGATATGCATGTTGATGAAACCGATGATCCGTGCTCAAGAACGCTTGAGATGCTTGCGGATAAGACTATAGACGAGGGATATCAGGGAAGGGTTACCGCGGGTCATACCTGTGCTCTGGCTGCTTATCCTGACGATTATGCTGAAAAGGTTATGGAGAAGGTAAAGAAGGCTGGTATTCATATGATAACGAATCCTTGTACCAACTTGTGTCTTCAGGGAAGACTCGATAAGCATCCTAAAAGGAGGGGATTAACCAGGGTTAAGGAGCTTTGGAGAATGGGGGTTATCGTTGCGTATGGGCAGGATTGTGTGAAGGATGCTTTCTATCCTTTTGGTAATAACGATCTTCTTCAAGTTGGAGTTGTGCTTTGTTATGCTGCTCACATGACCCTCCCCGATGAGATAAAAGCGGTATTTGAGATGGATATGTTTAACGCTGCTAAGATCGTTGGGCTTAAGGGACATAGAATAGAAGAGGGTGGGGATGCTGATATAGTGATACTTGATTGCGAGGATCACCTTGAGGCTTTGAGACTTCAGCCTGCAAGGCTCTACGTTATAAGGAAAGGAAAGATAATCGCACGGGAAACCTGTGTAGGTGAGATTTTCAGAGCTTCCTGAGAGCTCTCAGGAGGCTCGATTTTTTGAAGGGGGTGTGGGTTTTGGATTATGAAATTCTTTATAAGCCTTCTTATTCCCTTCTCAGAGTAAAACTTGGGGGAGGGGAAGCTATTTCTGCGGAAGCTGGAGCGATGGTAGCCATGTCGGATGGCATAGAGATAGAAACCAAGATGAAGGGGGGATTTTTCGGAGCGCTAAAAAGGAGCGTTCTCGGAGGGGAAAGCTTCTTTATCAACACCTTTAGGGCGCGCAAACCAGGCGAGGTTTTATTCGCACCTTCTCTTCCCGGCGATATATATGCTATTGAGCTTAAAGGTGAAACTGTGTACGCTCAATCTGGCGCTTATATAGCTTCTTCTCCCGAAATAGAGGTAAGCACCAAATGGGGAGGGGCTAAGACCTTTTTCTCAAGAGAGGGGTTCTTTCTTCTTAAGATAAGTGGTTTGGGAAAGCTTTTTCTATCAAGCTATGGAGCTATTCATGAGATAAACCTTGAAGCTGGTCAGAGGTACATCGTTGACACGGGACATATCGTTGCTTTCTCAGAAGGTATGGGATATAAGGTAAAAGCAGTTGGAGGAATAAAGTCAACCCTCTTTAGCGGTGAAGGACTTGTCTGTGAGCTTACGGGACCTGGTAAGATACTTATACAATCAAGATCAGTTGATACCTTTCTGTTCTGGCTTATTCCAAGACTGCCCAAGAGAGATTAATGTTAAGGGGCTGCTTTTTAAAAAGCAGCCCCTTTCTTCTTTTATGGATTATGGAAGTATCCTGAACTTCAGCGTTCCCAGCTTTCCGTAAACCGCCGTGTAGTTTCCAGGCATTGCAGGATACATCTTCGTCATCGTGCCGGTTATAACTATGTATCCTTTCTTGATCTTTTCTCCCTGTGAAATCACCTTGTTAACAAGCCATAGCAGGGAATTAAGGGGATTTCCGAGGACATACTTGGAATATCCTATTCTTTTGAGCTTTCCGTTTACGTAGAGCTTGGCTTTAATGTTCTCAAGATCAACCTTGAACGGATTAAATTCCTTTCCCTTTATCACCAGGAATGTGCCAACATCATCTGCTATAACATCTGCACCTTTTAATCCCTTAAGATGAAACCTTATGTCTGGTACCTCTATGGCAAAAAATGCTGACTTTATGTATTTCTTAAGCTGAGCTACGTTCTTGATGGGCTTTGAGATATCCTTTCCGATAATGAAGCCTATCTCGACTTCTATCATCGGTTTTATGGTCTTACCGCTCGTGTGGACACAGCAGATAGTATCTCTTACTATCATGTAATCCAGAAGCACGCCATAAGCTGGTTCCTTCATGGCGAACTTTTTCTGGCTTGCCTTTGTGGTAAAAGCTGCCTTAAAACCGCAGACTTTTGCCTTATGGATTTTCTTAAGCCTGTTAACGACGAGCTTCTGGACCTCATATGCTTTAGACACATTGAACTCGGGGAATCTTGCGCTGAAGGAACTTAGGGGTTTCAACGTGGCTCTCGCTATCAGAACTTCCTCCCCAATCGTCTTTAAGCACATTTTTGATAAGGCGGGAGCTGAAACGATAAATATCAGAAGAAAGGCAATTAGTGCTGTTTTTACCCTTTTCATGCTTTCCTCACCTCCTTAATTAATTCTTTAATCCTATTTTATCATATAGGTATTGACAAGATTGACGTTTAGCATTAAAATAATGTTTAAATATCTTCTCAGAAAGGAGGAGGACTTGCGGGTGCAGGCGACTGGAGTTTTCATTAATCTTATAGCCCTAATACTAATAATTATAGCTATTAGCCTGCGGCGCGGGTCCCCTCCAGGGAGGATTGGCGCTTAAGCGCCTTTTATCCACTGGAAGGAGAGCTTAAGGGGCGGGACCCCCGCCGAAGAGGCGAAAAGGGGCCCGCCCCTTTTTATTATCTTTCTCATCTCGGGAGGGGATGGCTTTGAGGCAGGTTATAAGCGTTTTGACTGAAGATCATCCAGGTGTTTTGTGTCGCATAGTGGGACTGATCTTCAGGCGCGGGTATAACGTGGAGAGCCTCAGCGTTGGGAGAATCGGTGAAACGGGAATATCTCGTTTTACCATCGTTTTTAATGGCGATCGGGAATCGGCAAGGCAGATTATGAGCCAGCTTAGGAAGCTCATTGAGGTTATAGATGTTGACATTCTGAGTCAGGGGGAGTTTGTAGAGAGGGAACTATCTCTAATTAAGGTAAATGCTAAATCTCAAAATAGGCCTGAGGTGCTACAGCTTGTTGATGTATTCAGGTCAAGAGTAGTTGACGTTGGAGAGGAAGGATTGGTACTTGAGGTTACGGGAAACAAGGAAAAGATAAATGCGTGTATCAAAGTTCTAAGTCCCTATGGCATAAAGGAGCTTGTGCGAAGTGGGAGCGTCGCTATGCGACGCGTTGGCTTTAACGGAGGGTGATTTAGATTATGGAAAACGCAAGGAGTATGACCGGTGCGGAAATGATCTTAAGATGCCTCGAGCTCGAGGGTGTGGAAGTCGCTTTTGGCATCCCGGGAGGAGCTGTAATTCCAATTTATGATGAGCTTTACAAGAGAAAAAGCTTCAAACATGTTTTGGTGAGACATGAGCAATCCGCAGCGCATGCTGCAGATGGGTACGCCCGTGCCAGCGGAAAGGTTGGAGTGTGCATAGCAACGTCAGGTCCCGGCAGTACCAATCTGGTTACGGGAATAGCCACCGCTTACATGGATTCCGTTCCCATGGTTGCTGTAGTGGGACAGGTTGCGAGATCATTTATGGGAAGAGATGCGTTCCAAGAGACGGACATAATAGGGCTTACTTTGCCCATAGTCAAGCATAGCTTCAAGGTGAGCTCTGTATCTGAGATATATCGGGTAATACGAGGAGCATTCTATATAGCTAAAACGGGGCGCCCTGGTCCCGTTCTGATTGAGATACCGCTAGATGTTCAACGCGAGGAGGGAGTCTGGAGGGAGGAAGAAATCTCTTTTAAGGGTTATAACCCAAATGGATTCGTAAGTCTTGATGATATTCCTAAAGCTGTCGAGTTTATGAAAGATGCCGAAAGGCCCGTTATCCTTGCAGGAGGTGGGATCATAATTTCGGGAGCTACTCGAGAGCTTCTCGCTTTAGCGGAAAAGCTTGAAGTTCCAGTTGCAACATCCCTCATGGGTAAAGGTGCGTTTCCAGAAGAGCATCGTCTTTCACTTGGTATGGCTGGTATGCATGGAACCCCTGCTGCTAATAAGGCTCTATGTGAGGCCGATCTTATTATAGCGGTTGGTTTGAGATTTAGCGATAGAAGCGTTGGGAAGCATGAGAAGTTTGCTACCTCAGCTAAGATAATCCACATGGATTATGATCCTGCGGAGATAAATAAAAACGTTAAAGCTCACGCTTATCTAATAGGAGATGCTAAGAAGACCTTGAAGGAGCTTTTAGAAGCGGTTAGCGAGCTTAAATTAGAAAAGGGAAGGAAGGAGTGGTTGGAAAAGATAGTCTCCTGGAAGGAGGAGTTTAAGATAGAGCTTGAGAAAAGCGGTCCAGTAAGACCCTGGTATGTTATAAGAAGCGCTTGGGAGCTCACGAAGGGTGAGGCTCTCGTGACTACCGAGGTGGGACAGAATCAGATGTGGGCTGCTCTTTACTATAAGGTGAAAGGTCCACGGCGCTTCATAACCTCTGGTGGGCTTGGAACAATGGGATATGGCTTGCCGGCTGCTATGGGTGCTTCCTTGGCTGATCCCTCGGGGAAACCTGTCCTGAATATCTCTGGTGATGGAAGCTTTATGATGTCCGTTCAGGAGCTTGATACATGTGCCCGTTATAATTTACCGGTTAAGGTTCTTCTTCTTAACAACAGATCTCTTGGGATGGTTAGACAATGGCAGGAGCTTTTTTTCGAAAAGAGATATTCCGAAACGATTTACTCAAGGGAGCCTGATTATGTTGCTTTGGCAAGATCGCTTGGGGCTCAGGGTTGGACCGTTTCGGAGGCAAGTCAGGTTAGGGATGCAATAGAGAGGGCTCTTGAGACGCCCGGTCCCGTCGTTATAAACTTTGTTATCCCTCAAGAGGAGAAAGTTTTCCCCATGATGGTACCGGGAACCACCCTCGATAATGTAATAACTCAAGAAAATCTTGGAAGGAGGTAATATGATATGGCAGAAGTTTTATATGATAGGGATGCGGATCTCTCCTTACTTAAGGGAAAGAAGATAGCTATCCTTGGGTACGGTAGCCAGGGACACGCGCACGCACAAAATCTAAGAGATAGCGGAATGGATGTGATAATAGGGCTTTATGAGGGAAGTAAGTCTTGGGAAATCGCGAGAAAGGATGGCTTTGAGGTTTACACGGTGGGAGAAGCGACCAAGCTTGCTGATATAGTTATGTTCCTGCTACCGGATCACCTTCAGGGGGATGTCTATAAAATCTACGTGAGAGGAAATCTAAAGCCGGGTATGGCTATAGGATTTTCTCATGGCTTTGCGGTGCATTTCCATCAGGTAGAGCCTCCGAAGGATGTAGACGTATTTATGGTTGCTCCCAAGGGACCGGGACATCTCGTTAGAAGAATGTTTAAGGAGGGAAGAGGGGTCCCTGCTCTTCTCGCTGTTTATCAGGACGCTACGGGAAAGGCTAAGGAGCTTGGCTTAGCCTACGCAAGTGCAATAGGAGCGGGACGTGCGGGCGTTATATGGACTACTTTTGCAGAGGAAACAGAGACGGATCTTTTCGGTGAACAAGCTGTTTTATGCGGTGGGGTCACAGAGCTGGTTAAAGCGGGGTTTGAGATCCTTGTGGAAGCGGGATATCAACCGGAGATTGCCTATTTCGAATGCCTGAATGAGCTTAAGCTGATAGTCGATCTTATGTATGAGGGTGGGATCTCTTGGATGAGGTATTCCGTGAGCGATACCGCAAAATATGGAGATATGATAGCGGGAAGCTATGTTATAAACGAAGATGTTAAAAAGCGTATGAAGGAGCTTTTAAAGAGGGTTAAGGATGGTTCCTTTGCGAAGGACTGGATTCTCGAGAACCAATGTGGCAGGCCCAGACTTAAGACATGGCTTGCTAAGGAAAAGGAGCATTTGATAGAGAAGGTAGGTGCCAAGCTCAGAGAGATGATGCCCTGGCTTGAAAATAGAAAGCCACCTGCATAGGGGAGGGGTGTGAGGATGGGTGATGATTACGTTATTATTTTTGACACCACCTTGAGGGATGGTGAGCAGGCTGCTGGGATAAATCTCAACATGGCTGAGAAGCTTCAAGTCGCGCATCAGCTTGCTCGCTTAAAGGTAGATGTTATAGAAGCGGGATTTCCTGCTGCTTCATTAGGGGATCTTGAAGCTGTGAGGAGGATAGCGGAAGAGGTTAAAGGACCTGTCATAGCAGGGTTAGCGCGGGCACGTAAGCCCGATATAAAAGCGGCCTATGATGCGGTTAAATATTCCGATCGTCCCAGAATTCATACCTTTATAGCTACGAGTGATATTCATCTTAAATATAAGCTTAAAATGACGCGAGAGGATGTATTAAGCGCGATCAGGGAAGCGGTTAGCTATGCTAAAAGCCTCGTTGATGATGTGGAATTTTCTGCAGAAGATGCGAGCAGGTCTGATATAGATTTTCTCGTTGAGGTCTTTAAGATAGCGATAGACTGTGGAGCCACAACGATAAATATTCCTGATACGGTGGGCTATGCTTATCCCGAGGAGTTCGGAGAGTTCGTGCGAACGATTATAAAAAGGGTTGGAGCGGATGATTCAGTGGTATGGTCCGTTCACTGCCATGATGATCTTGGACTCGCGGTTGCGAACTCTCTATCAGCTGTAAGAGCTGGTGCGAGGCAGGTTGAGTGCACCATAAATGGGCTTGGTGAAAGGGCTGGAAACGCATCGCTTGAGGAAATAGTTATGGCTCTGAGGACGAGGAAGGATATCTTTGGTGTGAGAACAGGAATAGATACGCAGAAGCTTTATGAAACGAGCCGGCTTGTTTCGAGACTGACGGGGGTAGTCGTTCCTCCCAATAAAGCTGTGGTAGGAGCCAATGCCTTTTCTCACGAGTCGGGGATTCATCAGCATGGTGTGCTTTGCAATAAGGCTACCTATGAGATTATGAAGCCCGAGGATGTTGGAGCTCCTGGAACGCGTCTTCACCTCGGGAAGCATTCTGGAAGACACGCTTTTAAAAGGCGCCTTGAGGAAATGGGGTTTAAGCTTGATGAGAAAACGTTTGAAAGGGCTTTTAGGCTCTTTAAAGAGCTCTGCGATAGAAAAGAGATAGTTACGGATAGTGATATTGAGGCTTTCATAGCGGATGAGATACTCTCGGTTACGCCTTCGAGACGCTTTGAGCTAAAGAATTACTCTCTAAGTATAGAACAAGGGGGTAAATCTACGGCAACGGTAACCTTGCTTGAAGAAGGGGTTGAGAAGACCGACGCTGCGGTAGGAAACGGACCTGTGGATGCTTCTTACAGGGTGATACGAAGAATAATTGGTATAGAGCCGGTTTTAAAAAGCTATAGGATAGAAGCCACGAGTGAGCGCTCCGATGCGCTCGGAGAAGCGGTAATAACGCTTCAATACGATAGCTTTACCGTGGTTGGTAGGGGAGCCAGTACGGATGTTATAGAAGCAAGTATAAAGGCGTATATAAACGCCATAAACAGGCTCTTTGCCGCCGCCTCGCTCAAGGGAGTGGAGCTTAGCTAGCTAAGCGCCTCGTTTCCCCCACGGTGAGCGCCCCGCCGTGGGGGAAACTCCACTCCTTCTCTTCCCAAAAATAACCTCTAACCTATTGACGAAAAAGAGGTTCTCTTTTATAATGTATTCGGCTTGGGGTGCGCCGGCGTAGCTCAACTGGTAGAGCGGCTGATTTGTAATCAGCAGGTTGCCGGTTCAAGTCCGGCCGTCGGCTCCAGCTGAAATGTGGCTTAAGGAAGTAGTCTGGTAAGGGGAGGTAGCCAAGCGGTCAAAGGCAGCGGACTGTAGATCCGCGGGCGGACTGCCTTCGGAGGTTCGAATCCTCCCCTCCCCACCAGAGAAGAGCCCACGTAGCTCAATCGGTAGAGCGTGTCCATGGTAAGGACAAGGTTACCGGTTCGATTCCGGTCGTGGGCTCCACCTTTTTTATTTTTGCCTAAATTTGAGAACAAACAGAAGCTCTAAAGGGTAGGGGGGTATAAAGATGGCTAAGGAGAAATTTGAGAGGAAGAAGCCGCATTTGAATGTTGGAACGATAGGTCATATAGATCATGGTAAGACGACGTTGACGGCTGCGATAACGCGGGTGTTATCTCAGCATGGTTT
>JAGHDO010000047.1 GCA_021159885.1 Synergistota bacterium
ATCATTTTTAGAAATGATTCTCGGATTATGAACTAAAAGCCGCTGAGCTGAAAAGGCAAGCTCGGTTAACTCATCAAGATCTTCAAGATTCATCCCTATGTCTCTTAATCTCAAAGGCAACCCTATATCCCCAAGGAGTTCCTCCACCAAATGGGAACACTTACTTGCTTTTTCTCTCAAAGATAATTCCTTTGGGCTACCTCCAAGAAGTTCAAAAATCTCAGCAAATTTTTCAAGGTTGCCGAGAAAATTAAATTTAATCACATGTGGAAGCATAACAGCATTCGTAAGACCATGAGGTAAATGGTATTTGCTTCCCAAAGCGAGAGCCAAAGCATGAACTGCATTACAACCAGCATTTGAGAAAGCCATACCTGCAAGAAGAGCCGCCATTGCCATATCTTGCCGGTGATCAAGGCGCCTATCCCCTCTAAGAACTGCTCCTCTTAAAGATCTTCCTATAAGCTCAATAGCCTTCCTAGCGTAAAGATCGGTTATCACGTTCCCATCAACAGACGTATAAGCTTCTATAGCATGACAAAGAGCATCCATCCCACTATAAGCGGTAATTTTAGGCGGAAGGCTTACCGTTAAGGATGGATCTACAAAAGCAATATCAGCCAAAAGGTGAAAACTATATATAACAACTTTTACTCCTTCCTCATTCGTTAGAACAGAAACCCAGGTAACTTCGCTCCCCGTCCCAGCGGTAGTAGGGATAAAAACCTTAGGCAATCCCGGTTTCCCTATCTTATGAAAACCAAGGAAATCTTCCACTTTCCCTTCATTAGTAGCAAGTACCGATACCACCTTAGCCACATCTATAGAGCTACCACCTCCAAGTCCGATGATCCCATCACACTTTTCCTCGATCAAAACGCTTAACGCATCATAGCAAAACTTTACTTTCGGTTCAGGCCTAACGCCATCGAAAACGGAAAAAGCCAGGTTTTCTCTTTTAAGAAATTCTAAAATTTTATCAACTATTCCTGCTTTAACTAAACCTTCATCAGTTATAATAAGGACTTTTTTCACACCCATTCTTCTGAGCTTAGCCGGTATTTCCCTCGAGCATTCCCATCCAAACACTATTTCCCTTGGCATAACAAGGGAACCCATTTCCCTAAAAGCCAACAAATCTCCTCCCTCCTCAATTAATACTCCTTCACTTGTCTTAAGAGAAGCTCGCGTGTTGACTCTATGTGATTTCGGATTGCCATTACAGCTTTTTCTTCACTTCTACTGCGTATCGCTCTTATGATAAGTTCATGCTCCCTTATTATGTCTTCACCTGTTATCCTCCCAGGGGTAGCTATTATTCTCAGTATTAAAGCAAATATGCGATGCCAAAGATTCTCAATGGTTTCACACAAGATCCTATTTCCAGATAATTTATAAATATAAAAGTGAAATTCCTTATTCAAGTACGCAACATCTAGGAAATCAACTTTACCCTCATGGCTAAAGAGCTCTTTCATTCTCTCATGAATCATTACTATCCTATCAAGATGCTCTTCTTCCATCTTAGGAATAGCCATTTTCACAGCCAGAGGTTCCAACGCTAATCTAACCGTATAGACGTCTTCTATCTCTTCCGGTGTAAACCTTTTTACCACTATGCCTCTTCTCGGAAGCGTGATAACTAAACCTTCCGTTTCAAGTCGTCTTATGGCCTCTCTAATAGGTGTTCTGCTTATTCCCCAAGATTCAGCAAGCTCTCTAACAGAAATCCGTGTCCCAGGTTTGAGCCTTCCCTCTATTATGTATTTTCTGAGAAACTGGACAGCAAGCTCTACCATAGAGCGCTGTTCTCTAAACACCTTTTCATGAAAGGAATCCCTATAGTCCGAGATAAGCTCTCTTGACGTGCTCATTGTCTAACACCTCTTGTGAAGTTCCTTCAAGAACTACCCTCCCTGTCTCCAGAACATAAGCCCTATCCGAAATTAAAAGGCTATGCCTCACATTCTGCTCAACAAGTAAAACAGCTATTCCCTTTTTGTTTATATCTGATATCGCTTTAAATATATTTTGAACTATTTTAGGAGCAAGCCCCAGAGAAGGCTCATCCAACATAAGAAGCTTAGGCATAGACATCATCCCCCTTGCTATAGCTAACATCTGCTGTTCTCCACCGGAAAGCGTTCCAGCAAGCTGTCTTTTTCTTTCAGCTAATATAGGAAAGAGATCCCATATCCATTCAAGAGTTTTCTTCATCTTTGCTTTTGCATGTGGTATAAAGAGCGCTCCAAGTTCAAGGTTTTCAAGTACGGTCATTTCGGGAAAAAGCTCTCTACCCTCCGGAACGAGAGAGATTCCCAATTTCACTATATCTTGAGGACTCATACCATCTATCCTACAGTTATTAAAATATATTTCCCCTTGTTTAACTTTTAGAAGTCCAGCTATGGTATTAAGTGTCGTGGTTTTACCAGCTCCATTTGCTCCAACAATAGCTACTATTTCTCCCTCACTGACAGTAAAGGAAACATCATAAATCACCTGAACCGCTCCATAAAAAACGTTTATGCCACGTACATCCAATAAACTCATCTTCCTTTCCCCCAAACACTAAACTTGCTCACCAAGATAAGCATCTATAACCTTCGGATCATTGGCTACCTCATGAGCCGTGCCCTCGGCTATCTTCTCTCCATGATGTAATACTATTATTCTATCAGAAATGGTCATAACCGCTTTCATTATATGCTCAACAAACAACACGCTAAGCTTCATCTCCTCCTTAATCCTGCGTATAAGCGAAATTGTTTCTTCTATCTCATTAGGTCGAAGCCCAGCCATTACCTCATCTAAAAGCAACACTTGTGGCTTAGTAGCAATAGCTCTCGCAAGTTCAAGTCTTTTTCTCTCTACTATGGTTAGGTCTTCCCCCATCTTCTCTGTTTTATTTTCTAACCCCACGAGTTCACAGAAAAACCGCGCCTCATCTCTCGCTTCAGACACGCTCTTTACTTTTTCCTTGCCTCGAAAGAGGATCGCTGTGGTTACATTATCCAAAACAGTCATACTTTTAAATGGAGAAGCTATCTGAAAGGTCCTGCCTATTCCAAGTTTACATCGATGAAAAGGTTTTAACTTAGTTATATCTCTTCCTTTGAAAAGTATTCTACCACTTGTAGGATGGTAAACGCCCGAAATGAGGTTAAAAAGCGTTGTTTTGCCAGCACCATTAGGACCTATAAGCCCAAGAATTTCCTCTTCAGCAAGGCAGAAACTAACCCTATTAACCGCCTTAAGTCCTCCAAAGTTTTTACTTAATTCCTCTACCTTCAGCAATTCCACGAAAATTTCACTCCCTTTCAAGAAACCGCTTCTTAACAAGACCCACAATACCCGCTGGCATGTAAAGAACAGATACAACGAGTATAACCCCATAAACTATCATATGGCCATATGGGATAGTAGTTCTTAAGAACTCTTCTACCGTTTTTAGAACAACTGCGCCCAATAATGGCCCTTCTATAGTATAAAGTCCACCGAAAACTGGCATTACTAAGCACGCCACAGATATTCCTATTCCAAAAACCTCATAGGGAATTATGTAAGTAATATAAAAAGCATAAAAACCTCCCACACATCCAGTAAAGAAAGCACTTAAAACAAATGACAAAACTTTATACTTGGTAGGATTTATCCCCATCACACTTGCAACCTTCTCATTTTCCCTTATAGCTGTGAAAGCAAAATTTAACTTAGATTTATCAATTATTAGTGATACAAGAATCGTCCCTCCGAGAAGAGCGAGGATAAAATAGTAAGATGCGGTTATATTGCCGTCAAAAATAGGTGGAACAGAAACTCCTATAGCTCCTCCAGTTAAACCTCTCGCCATAAGTGCTAAAACCTGAAGGGATTCAGCAAAGCATATAGTCGCTATCGAGAAATATATCCCTCTTATTCTAAGCGTAGCAAATCCAAAACCAGCAGCGACCACACCTGCAAATAGTCCTCCCAAAAATATAGCTAAAACAGGATCTATACCAAATTTCTCAAAGGTTAAAACAGCACAGTATGCCCCAAGACCAAAAAGCGCCGCTTGCCCAACTGAAACCTGCCCTGTTCTTGCTAAAATATCAAACCCCATAGATAGAATAGCATACATAAGAATAACAATACCCATATGAACCGCATATGAGGAACCTACTATCCAGGGATAAACAAGAGCCGTTATTCCAAAAGCTCCCCACACAACTCTTCTTAAATGAGCAATTCCCAGGATCTTCCATCACTCCCTTCTAACCCCAGCGATACCCGTGGGTTTGAATATCAAAACGGTAAGAATAAGAGCAAAGGAAAGTCCTTCAGCCCAACCAGATCCCTGCGGCAAATACGTCCCCACTATAGATTCACTTATTCCAAGTATCAAACTCGCAATTAAGGTTCCCCATATGTTTCCCAATCCTCCCAGTATAAGTATGGCAAAAGCTTTTAAACCCAATTTCCCTCCCATAAGAGGGAAAACATACATTATTAAGGCTGAAAGTGTCCCCGCTATACCTCCAAGAGCAGCGGCTATGGAAAAGGCTATAATATATGCTTTATCCACATTAATCCCCATTAAAGCTGCGGCTTTTCGATTTTGACTCACCGCTCTTAAAGCTTTCCCCACCTTAGTTTTATTAAAGACTACAAGTAATAACGTAAGCATAACTGCGATACCAAACGTTAAGAGGCGAGCTAAACCGATATTTATTGGTCCTATAGCTATACTCATATCCGAATAAGGTGTTGAAATGGAACGGAAGTCTGCCTTCCATAATATTAAAGCAGCATTTTGCAATATTATTGATATACCAAATGTTAATAAGACTTGTTCAAAAGCTTCAGCACTTAAGATGGGTTTAATACCAAATCTATATATGGAAATACCTACCAGAATCAAAACCCCTGCGCTTAAAGGCAGAGAGAGTATAGGATCTATTCCCCATAGAGTAAAAGCCCAATAAGTTACATACGCACCTAACATTACAAACTCCCCATGAGCAAAGTTAACTATACCCATAACTCCCATAACCATCGTTAATCCCAAGGTAACCACCGCATAAAGGCCGGATATTAAAACTCCATTGGCTAAACATTGTAGCATCTTTCTTCGCTTCCTCCCTCGATAGAACAATGTAAAGGAGAAGCTCGCTTTATAGGGCGAGCTTCTCCTTTACTCCCGTAATTTATCTTTTATCCCATGGTGGTACTGGATAAATCAATTTACCCGTAGCTTTATCAGGTGGCCATACAACTATAGATTTACCATTCTGCCACTGAGTTATGATAAGTTCTGTTATTCCCTGATGTATGCATCCTTCCTTGCTCGGCTTAAACGTTATTCTACCCATAGGAGTCATAAGATCCGTCTTCTCCAACGCTTTTATTAATGCATCTTTATCGGTAGTTCCAGCCCTTTTTATGGCATCAACGAGTATGTACAGATTCGCATACGCGAGAGGAACCCAATATTCTGGTGTCCTACCTGGGTATCTTTTATGAAATCTTGCAAGCCATTCTTTTAAACCAGGAATAGGAAGAGAAGGAATCCATACATCAACACCTGCAACATAATCACCTGTCTTACCCAGCTTCTTATAATCTGGGAAATTAGGCGCAACTATAAGAAACAACTTAGGGCTAAAGTTTATCTCCTTCGACTGCTTTATCTGTAATATATAATCTCCCGCATAGCTTACAGAGTAAAAAACATCAGGCTTAAGAGACTTTGCCTTTGTCAAAAGCGGGGTAAAATCGGAAGATCCACTCTTATGAGGCTCGCTCATCACGATCTTAAAGCCAGCTTCTTTAGCATACTTCAAGAAATAATCCGCACTCGTAGTTCCATAAAGCCCGTCTTCATAAGTAAACGCTATGGTTTTAGGCTTTGGGGTTATAGATTCAAGAAATTTCACAACGGTAGTCTGACGATGGTAATCCCATGGATGGAGATGGAAGAACCACCTATATTTACCCACGAGATGCTCTACCTTGGTCGAAGAAGCCCCTATCCATATCATCAGCGGTTTATATCTCTTTATAGCCCCACATATAGCATATGTAACCGTGCTCGAATATCCTCCCAACAAAGCAATAACCTTATCTTTTTCTATAAGTTTACGCGCAGCAGCTACTCCCGTTGACGGATCACATTTTGTATCCTCATATATTAGCTCTATCTTTTTCCCAAGAACGCCTCCTTTACTGTTAATCTCATCAAGTGCCATTAAAAAACCTCTACGCTGCTCTTGTCCAGCTTCAGCAAAAGCTCCTCCACTTAAAGGAGAAAGCACTCCTATTTTTATGACTCCTTTTGCGGAAGCTACGCTGCTCCAAAAGGTCAACGTTACCACAAGTGCTATCCCCAAGAACAACGCCTTCTTCCCCCAACCGGCTCTCATTTTTAGATACACACCTCCTCACAGCTCGTCTCCCAAAGGGAAAAATTCCCCTGCTCCAAGCGCCCGCTTAAACAACACTACATCCGTACACTATGACCTCTTCCCCACTCCCTCGATACTAAATTACCCCCCCCTCTCTCAAACGATCGATATCGGCTGGTGAGTACCCAAGATATTCAGTGAGTATAAGGTTGTTATGCTCTCCTAAGAAAGGAGGAAGCCCTCTTACCATAGCTGGGGTACCAGAAAGCTTAATATGGGATCCCGTGAAATAAAGTTTCCCGAGAAGAGGGTGGTTAATCTCCACTATCATCTCTCGAGCTTTAGCTATATGGGGATCCTCTGCAACTTCCTTCACAGTATAGACCGGAGCGGCAGGTATCCTATTGCGCATAAGAAGCTCCACTATCTCGTTTACCTCGTAACTTCCAACCCATTTCTGTATTTCTTCCCTTATATACTCATAGTTGTGAACTCTTGCTTCGTTGGTTTCGAAACCCGTAAAATCTGCTTCGTATCCCTCTTTTCTCATCAAAGCACATAACCTTTTCCATATCTCGTCGTTCCCAACCCCAAGAACAAACCACCCATTCCTCGCTTTAAAGGTGTCATACGGATAAATAAATTCATATCTATTTCCGATTCTCTGTGGGACTCGCTTTTCAACAAGATATATTTGGAGAAGCGTTTCCATAGAGGCAACCACAGAATCTACCAAAGCCACGTCAAGTTTCTGCCCCTTACCAGTTATAGATCGCGCATTCAAAGCAGCTAATATCCCAATAGCCGCTGAGAGTCCTGCAAGTATATCAGCTATAGCGGTACCAGTTCTGGTAGGAGGACCTCCAGGCCAACCTGTAACACTCATAATCCCTCCCATAGCTTGACCGATTATGTCATACCCAGGTCTATTCCTATACGGTCCGGAGTGTCCAAAACCAGAGATTGCAGCATAGATTATCTGAGGGTTTATTTCTTTCAGGCGATCATAGTCTAACCCCAGAGATTCCATTACACCTGGCCTGAAGTTCTCAACAACAACATCAGATATTTTCACAAGCTTGAAAAAGATTTCTTTCCCCCGAGGATGTTTCAAATTAAGCGTAAAACTCTTTTTTCCCCTATTTAGATTCATAAAATAAGCACTTACTCCCTTAATGAAAGGTGGATAGCTCCTCGAATCATCTCCCTTACCTGGTTTTTCAATCTTAATTACATCCGCTCCCATATCAGCAAGTATCATTGTACAAAAGGGACCAGCTAAAACTCTTGTTAAATCAAGAATCCTTATGTTAGATAGTGCTCCGTTTTTTCCCTCCATCCCCATCGAAAATCTCCTCCTTAACAAGTCAAAGTACATTTAGGACCATAAATTATAGGACCTGCATCTCCCTCTACAAACAATCTTCTAAAAACTAACCTGACTTTTTTCCCTATATCTATCTCATTAATGTCGCAATCCACAACTTGAAGAGTTAGCCTAACTCCATTGGTAAGCTCTACTATGGCCACTGGATAAGGAGCAAATTGAGAAAAACCTCGTGGAGGAACTCTTATGACTGTGTATGAAATAATCCTCCCTTCCTCAGGTAATTTGATGGTCTTAAGCTCTTTAGATCTACATCTTGGGCAAATCAGACGTGGAGGATAATATATAAAACCACACCTTTCACATTTCGAAGCCTCTAACCTGTATCTCGGCCCTTCTTCTCGTCTTATCCGCGGAACGGTAAACATCTTACATCGCCTCCAAAATGAAAACTATAACGGTACCACCTGAACCTCCAAGATTATGAGTAAGCCCTTTCTTGGCTCCCCGAACTTGACGTCCTTCAGCTTCACCACGCAATTGTTCCACTATTTCAATGACTTGAGCGATCCCTGTAGCCCCAACTGGATGCCCTTTAGCTTTTAAACCTCCACTCGGATTTACAGGTATTCTGCCATCAATTTCAGTAAATCCCCCTTCAACTGCCTTTCCCCCCTCACCTTTTGGGAAAAAGCCTAAATCCTCTATAGCGCATATCTCCGCTATTGTGAAACAGTCATGCACTTCCGCAACATCTATGTCTTGAGGCTCTACTCCCGCCATTTTATAAGCCTCCTGCGCAGCTTTCACAGTAGCCTTAAAGGAAACCAAACTCTCTCTTTGCGCAAGGGCTATAGTATCACTTCCTTGCCCTATACCAGCTATCTTTACCGGCAGTGAAGAGCGTTTTTTAGCTCTCTCAGCTGGCATAAGAACCAAAGCAGCTGCTCCATCGCTTATGGGAGAGCAATCCAAAAGCCTTAAGGGATCAGCAACGAGAGGAGAAGCTTCCACATCATCAGGAGATATCTTTATATGAAATTGAGCATTAGGGTTACCCAAAGCATTTGCATGATTTTTAACCGCAACTAAAGAAAGTTGTCTTCTTGTGGTCCCGAATTCGTACATATGCCTTTTAGCTATCAAAGCAAATAAACCTGGAAATGTGATGCCCTGATATCCCTCATATTCTCTATCCGCAGCAAGTGAAAGAGAGTAGGTGGCTCCATCCGTAGTTACATCTGTCATTTTTTCAACGCCAAGAACAAGAACGGTTTCACTTAAACCAGAAGCAACTTCTGCAAAAGCTGCTCTCAAAGCTGCAGCTGAAGATGCACAGGCATCTTCAACCCTCATTGAAGCTGAAGGCGTTAGTCCAAGATAATCCGCAATAAGAGAACCAAGATGCTCTTGTTCAATTAACGTCCCAGCCGTGAAGTTTCCTATATATATCGAGTCAACATAATCAACACCAGCATCCTCCATTGCCTTAAGTGAAGCTTCAACCGCTAAATCCCTGATAGACTTATCCCATAAGTTGCCAAACTTGGTTAACCCAATTCCAACTATAGCCACATCCCTCATAATTACCCCTCCCTCGTAAGCCTCAGCTTACCCCGAAGCTTTGCATAAATCCCGTAGTTCACGTACTTTTTCTTCAACAGCATATCTTTAAGCTTTGGCGCGTTATCCCGAACCTCCTCTAACCTTTCGGTAATCCTAAATATGAAAGAATCGCTTCCAGCACCAGAACCAAAAGATGTCATGAGAATAGTGTCGCCTTCCTTAGCTATATCCAAAACAGCCGTCAACCCAAGAAGTGAGCATCCAGAATAGGTATTCCCTATCTCAGGGACTATCCAACCAGGCTTTAGCTGCTTCTCCGTAAAACCAAGCCTTTTTCCAACCCTTAAAGGAAACTTTCCATTAGGTTGATGAAAAATCGCATAGGTTATTTCCTTAGGGGAAATACCTGCTTTTTCCATAACGCCTTTCGCAGAGTTAATAATATGTTTATAATAGGCAGGTTCTCCCGTAAAAGTACCTGCGTGACTTGGATAGAACTGTCCTTCTCTCCTCCAAAAATCTGGAGTATCAGTAGCATAAGAGTAGGTTTCTACTATCTCAGCTATTACATTACTTTTGCCAATTATAAAAGCGGCTCCTCCAGCAGCAGCAGTGTACTCAAGTGCATCACGAGGAGCTCCTTGAGAAGTATCTGATCCAATACCAAGAGCATATTTAACTAATCCAGCCTTTACCAAACCATAAGCTATAAAAACTCCCTCACTTCCAGCTTTACAAGCAAATTCAAGATCCGCAGCATGAACATCGGGCACTATACCAAGAGCTTCCGCAACTATAGTGCTTGAAGGTTTTACCGCATAAGGTTTTGATTCAGATCCTACATATACCGCGCCTATAGCTGATGGATCTATCATAGCTCGTTTCAAGGCATTCTTTGCAGCTTCAACTGCAATCGTAACCGAATCTTCATCAAGCGCTGGAACCGTCTTTTCCCTAACAAGAAGACCTTTCTTCTTTTCTTCAGGATTATCTCCCCATTGAGCAGAGATTTCCTCAACCTTTATCCTCCGCCAAGGTATGTAGCTCCCATAACCAACAATGCCTATCAATCCCCGTACCTCCCTTCTGGGATACAATATCCCAGTACTCCTATTATAAAGGATAATATCTAATTCCTAAATTGTCAAGATGAACATATCTAAAAGAGAAAAAAATAAAAGGAGGGGAATGTTCCCCTCCTTCTTGAAATTGGAAACCTACTTATCTAATTTCTCTGGTCCTTAAGAAATTGCTACTGCTTTCTCATTCCCACTTTTGAGCTCCTCTAACGCTTGTCTTATCTCCTTCCTTTGTTCCTCCCCGAGAGGAAGTAGAGGAGAGCGAACTGGGCCGCCATAAAGGCCTATGATGTCAAGAGCTGCTTTTAAGCCAGGAACTCCATATATAGTCGTAACGAGGGCATTTAAACGAAGAATGGATAACTGCATTTCTCTCGCACGATCAAGATCCCCCTCTTTATAAGCTTCAAGTATTCCGGCACAATGGTCAGGTACGACGTTAGCGACTGCCATTACACCTCCAGCGCCTCCCATAACGAGCGTTGGAAGAAGGAAGCTCCCCGAACCCGCAAATACCGCAAATTCTTCGGAGCTCCCAGCTATGATTTCCGAAATTTGGACTATCCTCGCAGAGCTGTCCTTTATTCCAACAATGTTGGGATGAGAGGAAAGCCTCACCACAAGATCCGATGAGAGGTTTATACCAGTATTCACCGGCATGTTATATATCAAAAGGGGCAGCGGAGAGGATTCAGCAAGCTCAAGATAGTATCTCTCGAGCACGCCTTCTGTCATCGCTCTCTTATAATAACTTGGAGGAAGTACCAAAACAGCATCGTATCCAAACTCATACGCCTTCCGAGTTAAAAGAAGCGTTTCCCTGAAAGATTCTGAACCCACCCCAGCTATAAGAAGCTTCTCTGTCGGAAAACTCTCCCTTACGAACTCAAGTAAGCGAAGCTTCTCCTCCCGGGAGAGCATTACAAACTCTCCATTGGAGCCAAGGACAACTATTCCATCCAGCTTGCTTTTTGCCCATCTCTCGAGATTATCTTTTAACCCCTTGAGGTAGAGCTCTCCACTCTCATCAAAGGGAGTCGGAATGGGAGCTAAAATTCCCCTAATCCTCTTCATTTCTCCTCACTCACCCTTAAAAAAACCTCAGCAGCTGCATCTATAGCGTCTTCAAGATGTGCCTTAAACCCCATAGATCTTAGTATCTGACCAAAGGCAGAGAGAAAGAGAATAACGTTTTTCCTCACTGAGGTACTACCCATAAGACCGATCCTCCATATCTTCCCCTTAAGCTCACCCAAACCTGCCCCTATCTCTATTCTGTACTCAGCCATAAGGCGCTTTCTAACCTCCCTCTCGTTTATACCTTCTGGAACCTTAACGGTGGTCAAAGGAGGGAGACGATACTCAGGTTTAACAAGAAGCTCAAGCCCCATGGCCTCAAGTCCGCGAGATAGAGCCATCGCGTTTATCTTATGCCTTTTCCACCTGTTTTCGATACCTTCCTCTGCAATCATCCTCAGTCCCTCATTAAGGGCATAAATGAGATTCATCGAAGGAGTGTGATGATAGGTTTTCCCTCCATCCCAATACTCCTCTATTATGGAAAGATCAAAGTAAAAGCTTCCTATTCCTTTAGAGCGTTTTCTGACGTAATTAGCGGTTTCCTCCCGCAGGGTTATAGGAGCTAAGCCAGGCGGACAGCTTAGACACTTTTGGGTACCGCTGTAAACTACGTCAAGTCCGAGCCTGTCTGTAGGGACCTCAACACCTCCAAGAGATGTAACAGCATCAACTACAACGAAAGCATCATGCTCATGAGCAAGTTTAACTATCTCCTCAAGTGGTTGAAGCACACCTGTAGATGTTTCAGCGTGAACTACACCAATGAGCTTCACCTTGCCAATATGCTTGAGCTCCCTTCCCAGATCTTCAGGATCTATGGGCTCTCCCATAGGAGCCAAAACGGTGCTAACATCCGCACCATATCTTCTTGAGATCTCAACCATACGATTACCGAAAAATCCGTTAACGCATATTAAAACTCTATCGCCAGGCTCTATAAGGTTGGCAAGAGCAGTCTCCATGCCAGCAGTTCCAGTACCAGAAACAGCGAGGGTAAGCTTGTTCTTGGTCTGAAACACATATCTCAAAAGATCTTGCGTTTCCGCTAATATCGATAAAAAATCCTCATCGAGATACCCCATAGCCGGTTCGGACATCGCCCTTAAAACGCGAGGATCAACGGTGGAAGGACCAGGTCCCATCAAAAGCTTATCAAACGTGGGTCTTTTTCCTAACGAGATCAAGTTTCATCACCCCCTCTTTTTGCTGAAATTATATCATAGCGTGCTCTGTTCTGGCTATTATCTCTTCCTGTAAGTCCTTTCCTATATCCACAAAGTAATCGCTATATCCAGCAACGCGCACTATAAGATCCCTATATTTTTCCGGGTGCTTCTGAGCATCACGCAAGGTTTCAGCGGTTATCACATTAAACTGTATGTGGTGAGCTCCCAGCTTAAAGTGAGTCCTTATAAGCTCCATGAACTTTCTCAAGCCTTCTTCCGTGGCGAGAACCTGAGGATTAAACTTCATGTTAAGGAGGGTGCCTCCGGTTTTCGCATGATCCCACTTGGTAACAGATCTTATAACCGCCGTTGGACCGGATCTATCAGCTCCCTGGCTCGGTGAAACACCTTCGGAGAGAAACTCGCCAGCTTTCCTACCATTTGGTGTAGCCCCACATACCTTACCAAAGTATATGTGAACCGTCGTTGGAAGAAGGTTAATCCTGTACTTGCCTCCCTTGGTGTTAGGCCTACCGTCAAGTATCTCAAAGTAAGCCTCGAAGACCTCTCTCGCTATGCTATCCGCGTAATCATCATCATTACCATATTTGGGAGTCTTGTTAAGGAGTATCTGGCGGGTTATCTCATACTTGCCTTCAAAGTTATTTCGGCATGCGTCAAGGAGCTCATCCATCGTCATAGTTCCCTTATCAAAAACATGATACTTTATAGCGGTCAAGGAATCGGTTAAGGTCCCCATGCCCGTTCCCTGTATATAGGTCGTTCTATATCTTGGGCCTCCCGCATGGTAATCCTCACCCTTCTTTATGCAGTCATCGAAAAGGACAGACATAAAGGGAGCTGGCATATGCGTGGCATAAAGCCGCTCTATTATGTTATTCCCTATGACCTTCAGATCCACGAAGTATTTAAGCTGTTTCTTGTAGGCTTCCATCACCTCATCAAAGCTCTTAAACTCTCTCGGATCTCCCGTTTCTATTCCAACCTTTTCACCCGTTCGGGGGTCTATCCCGTTATTCAAGGTTATTTCAAGTATCTTAACCCAGTTTATGTAGCCAGTCAGCGTACAGCTTTCCTTGCCAAAGGCGCTTATCGTAACGCAACCGCTTGGTCCCCCTAAGCGAGCATCCTCAAGGCTTTTCCCTTGTCTTAAATGTTCCTGAATTATCACATCGGTGTTAAAAATCGAGGGTTGCGGAAAGCCCGTTCTCAGTATCTCAGCAGCTCTCCTTAAGAAGCTATCCGGATTCTTCACGCTTATCTGTATACAGGCATTCGGCTGCATCAACCTCATATCATCCACTACATCGAGCATAAGATAGGAAAGCTCGTTAACCGCATCATTTCCGTACTTATCCAGACCACCGGCGTTAATCAGGGCAAAGTCCTGATAAGTCGCGCTTTGCTCAACCGTTATGTCAACTTTCGGAGGTGCAGGCTGGTTATTAAACTTTATCCAGAAGCATTGCAACAGCTCTCTTGCCTCCTCCTTAGTTAACCTGCCCTCTTCTATATCCCTTTTGTAAAACGGATACAGGTTAAGATCCAGTCTCCCAGGATTAAAGGAATCCCATGTATTAAGCTCAAGAGTCACCCCTAAGTGAACGAACCAATAAGCCTGAAGAGCTTCCCAGAATGTCCTTGGAGCGTGAGCCGGAACCCAGCTACAGATTTCCGCTATCTTTTCAAGCTCCTTTTTCCTCTTCGGATCGTTCGTCTTCTCGGCTAACTCTTTCGCCTTCTCGGCATGCCTTTCTGCAAACCTTATTATGGCATCACAGCATATTTCCATAGCCTGAAGCTCCTGATCCTTGTCATAAGCTAAGGGGTCGTTAAAAAAGTCAAGCTCCTTTCTTCTCTGCCTTATCTCCTCTTTAAAGTCCAGAAATCCCTTCTTATATATCTTGTCATCCAAGATAGCATGTCCCGGCGCTCTTTGCTCCATAAACTCGGTGAAGACTCCAGCGTTGAAAGCTTTTAGCCACTCCTCCGTCATCGATTTAAAAACCATATCCCGCATCGTTCTCCCTTTCCAGAAGGGAATTATCTCCTCCTTATAAACCCTCTTAACCTCATCGCTCACTATAAACGGCGTTCTTTCTCTCTTCTCCATCGCTTCAAAATCCTCAAGGCTATGACAGCAAAGCTCAGGATATGTAGGAGTAGCTTTAGGACCTCTCCCTTTTTCACCAACTATAAGCTCATCTTCCCCTATATAAATAGTTTTATTCTCGAGAAGATACTTAAACGCAAGGGCTCTCCTTACGGGTTCTGAAACCCCCTTGGCTTCCTCACTTTTGTAGAACCTTGTGATCAGAATAGCCCTTTCTGGATCGATATAGGGCCTGGTGTTAACGCTTTCTTCCCTCAATCTCCTCACTCTCTCCGTCATAGGCATTCTGAACTCACCCCCCCTATTTTGACCTTTAAACAGAAGCCCTCAAGAATTGCCTTTACCCTATCGAGACCCTCTTTATCCGGCGAGGGAAAAACGGGGTCTTTCTTTCCTAACCTCTTAGCCTTATCGACCCCAAGCTTATGATAGGGAAGAATGTCCACTTCCTCGATTCCCCCTATCTCGGAAAGAAAGCGTCCAAGTGAGTCTATATCTTCAAGCGAATCATTGACACCAGGTATAAGAGGATAACGGATGAAAATTCTCCCACCACGCTGGACTAATTTCTTTAAATTGCTTAGTATAGGCTCATTCGGAACCCCTATCCATCTTTTGTGCTTTTCGCCATCTATTAGCTTTACATCGTAGAGGAAGAGATCGACATAATCTATAAGGCTGCTTATGGTCTCCCAGTCAGCATACCCACTTGTGTCCAAAGCGGTGCGAACGCCTATCTCCTTACAGGCTTTAAGGAACTCACTAAGAAATTTAGCTTGAGTAAGAGGTTCCCCCCCTGAAGCGGTAACTCCACCTCCTGAGGTGTCGTAAAACGGTATATCCTTCTTGATCTCACAAAGAAGCTCATCTACGGTATACCACTTCCCCGCAACTTTACGAGCACCCGTTGGACAAGCTTCAACACAGACTCCACAGGCTTTACAAATCTCCCTATTGGTGGTAGGTACGCTATCTCCTTCCTTCATGAAGATCGCTCCAAAAGGGCAGCTTTTAACACATATGCCACAACCTATGCACCTTGACTCGAAGAAACAAAGCTCTTCAGAAAAGCTCCTGCCCTCGGGATTATGACACCAAGGGCAGGAAAGAGGACACCCTTTAAAAAAAACGGTGGTCCTTATCCCAGGTCCATCATGGACCGCGAATCTTTTAATATCGAAAATCAAGCCTCTGAGCATTAAACCTGCCCCCTCACCTCGAGTGCGTAATATTGCTTTATAAACCTTTCCTGAACCTTGAATGACCAATGAACATCCCTAACGAACTTAGCAGCGCCCTCGGCATCCCTCTTAGCCAGAAAGTCGATAATCTTTTCATGTTCTTTTATCGATTCAATCTCCCACTCTTTGACAAAGCCCTTTCTACGAGGAAAGTCATAAAGTCTCTGCTTATATATAAGAACGGTTTTAAGAAGCTTCTGGTTCTCAGTCAGAAAAAGATAGACATTATGAAACTCCAGATTTCTCTCATAGTAAAGATCAAAGTCATCGTTATCAATGGCTTCTCTCATCTGACGGTTAAGCTCCCGCATCCTCTCGATATCCTCATCTGTTATCTTGTCTATTTCCGCCAATATGACCGCCCCCTCAAGTGCTCCAATTATCTGGTAGTAATCTTTAATATCCTGCAGGGTAAGAAGGTTAACCATAACCCCCCGGCGTGGAAAGAAGGTAACGAATCCCTCAGCCTCAAGCTGTATAAGCGCATCTCTCAACGGCGTTTTGCTTATACCAAGCTCGTTGCTAAGCTGATTCATATTAATGAAGTCGCCCGGTTTAAGCTTTCCATACTGCATAAGTTCCCTAAGGTATTCATACACCTGCTCCCTCAAAGTTTTAAGATAGAGGCCTCCACCCATAGCTTATCTACCACCTTCTTCTGAATCTAATATATCAGATATCAGTGGCTTTGTCAACAAGCCACTAATGATATAATATAAGTTAAGTATCGAATTAAAAAGGGGTGCCTGCTCTATGAGAAAAAAAAGATTGATATTGATGATAATTACCTGTCTCGTTCTTACTCAACTCAATTCTGTCGCTTCACTTGAAAGAATCTTACACTTTCCATTAAAGATAGGAATTCTTCCTATTAAAAATGAGAGTGAAGTCGTTATATACCCCAATAAATATGAAGTTAGAGATGTGCTCGGTGAAAAAGCCACTAAAATGCTCTTAAGATTCTTCAGGCGCTTCAATAGATTCAAAATATACGCTTTACCCTCCCTTAGAGAGGAAGAGGATCTCTATGATAAATACGAAAACATGGATTTCGTCGTAGAGGGAACTATATTAAGCTGCGTGCGGAGGAAGGGAACCACGTTTGGAACAAGCAGAAGGGTTTTACTTGAGTTAGAGCTTAAGCTATACGATATAAAAGGGGAGAGAATCGTCCTTGACAGAACCATAATAGGACATGGACATCAGTTTCTTATATATTTGGAAGATGAAGAGAGAAAAACCTGGAGGCAAGTAGAGCACAGTGCACTTGGAGGCGCGCTAAGAAACGCTATACTTAAAGGCGCAAAACTATTAGCAAGATACTTACCGCTTCGCGGTAGAATCATAGCGGTTCTCGATAAAAACAGGTTTTTAATAAACATCGGCGAGGAAGACGGATTAAGGAAGAACGATACCCTTTACTTGATACGCGCAATGAAGGTAAGAACCAAGGATTATAAAAAGCCAATTGTTCTTCTTCCAGAGAGAATTGTTGACCTTCAGGTTGAATCCCTTAAAGCTCACGAAGCCATAGTCAAAATCGTAAGAGTTAGAAATCAAAAAGCAGAGCCTCCAGAGGAAGGAGACATTGTGGAAAGGCCTCTTTATCCATAAAGGGAGGTGGAATCACTTGAGACATTTTGGCATAAAGCTTACTCCAATTTTTATTTTCACTATTTTCGTCTTATTTACCTTAGTTTTTCCATCGATCTCATATGCTCAGATGGGCTTAGAGGAGAAGATAGAGAAGGGAAAAGAAATGTATCTCGCCGGAGATTATGAGGAAGGAGTTATATTTCTCCAAAAGCTTATTAAGAGATTCCCAAAGTCAGCTGATGCATGGTATTGGCTCGGTAAATGTTATGAGAAGCTTGGCTACTTTGATGCTGCACAGGAATGTTACATAAGAGCACTCAGTCTGAATCCGAGATACAAAGCCCTAAGTGAAGCTATTACAAAAATGGAAAGAAAGGTAAAATCCCCCCCTCCTGACACCATCCCGAGATTACTTAAGGATGTGAGAAAGGTAGCAGTTTTAAGCATACCTTCGGATGGAAGTCTAAACCCCCAGCGAGGAAGCTCTATAAACGTAAGTGTTCTTGGCAAAACGAGAGAAGTTACCGTTAAAAGACAGAGAGTAGAACCCCTCGCCGAGGCGGTCGCAAGGGAAATAACGAGCAGACTCGTTAGATTCAAAAAGATTAAGGTGCTGGCTAATCCCCTCTTCGATAACGACATAAAAAAGCTCGCTAAAGAGGCAGATCTCTTGATCCTCGTTTCCTTCACCTCATCAAGAGAAAAGGTTGGTTTCAGAGCCTCTGATTTTGCAGTCAACGTGAAAGTGATAGATCCTATCTCAAAGACGGTGGAATGGGAGCAAAACATATGGATAGCTGATCTCGTAAAAGATATATATAAGGCAGTAAGATCAAGAAGGCTATCTACTATGCTCGTCTACACGGAAATTCCCCTACTTTTCAGCGGAGAAAGTCAGGTCATAGCCGTGGGAACGGCAATTAATTTTATGATATGGTTGATAAATGAGACGATGCCCGCATTTCTACCGATTGGTGGTTTAACGAGAACCGAACTTTTAACCGCATTTGCTGCACTTACAAGGAAAATCACCGATAGGATATTCAAGTATTGGGAGCTCTCTCCAACAATTCATCCAATGAGGTTAGATCTCGAAAGGATAAAAGCAGAAAAACACAAGCTTGAATGGTTAAAGAAAAGAGGAATAGTTGCCCAAATAGCTTGGATAAATAACAAGGGAAAAGTTGTCATAAACGTGGGAGCAGATAAAGGGATAAAAAAGGGTGATAGATTCTTCGTTTTCAGAAGAGGAAGGCCTATAATAGATCCGGCAACTAACGAGGTGATTGGTTATGATGAACTTATCATTGGATATCTTAGAATAAACATGGTAAGAGAGAAAATATCGTTTGGTCAGATAACCAAGTGGATAAGAAAAGATATAGCAGTGGGGGACTGGGTAAGAAAGATAGTGAATTAAAAAATAAAGGGGGGAGGAAAATTTCCTCCCCCTTTTTATCTATTTCACTAATCCATTGGAGGCATCTCAGGCGTCTTCTTCTCCTTCTCCGGCTTCTCCGCGACCAAGGATTCTGTCGTAATGATCATGCTCGCTATACTCGCAGCGTTCTGAAGGGCAGATCTCACAACCTTCGCAGGATCAACTATTCCCGCAGACATCATGTCCTCAAGCTCTCCGGTAAGAGCGTTAAACCCAGTTCCTTTATCAGCCTCTTTAACCTTCTCGACGATAACGGATCCATCCACACCAGCATTTTCAGCTATCTGGCGGAGCGGATACTCAAGCGCCTTCCTGACGATCATGGCACCGGTCTTCTCATCGCCGTTTAAGGTCTCTATCATCTTCTCAAGCTCCGGTATAGTGTTGAGGTAAGCAACTCCACCACCCGGAACAATTCCTTCCTCAACAGCCGCCTTGGTAGCAGAAAGAGCATCCTCTATCTTGTATTTCCTTGCCTTAAGCTCTGTCTCCGTCGGAGCACCAACCTGTATGACCGCAACGCCACCGAGAATCTTAGCGAGCCTTTCCCTCAGTTTCTCCTTATCATACTCGCTTGTAGCCTGCTCAAGCTCCGTCCTTATCTGAGCGGCACGCTTCTTTATAGCCTCAGGATCACCATATCCTCCTATGATGGTGGTATCCTCCTTCGTAACCTTGACCTTCTTCGCCCTTCCAAGCATATCAAGCGTAACGTTCTCCAGCTTGATACCAAGTTCCTCGGATACAACCTGCCCTCCCGTAACGATAGCTATATCCTGAAGCATAGCCTTTCTCCTCTCACCGAAGCCCGGAGCCTTAACCGCAACGCTCTGAAGAGTTCCACGCAACTTATTAACTATCAGCGTAGCAAGAGCCTCACCCTCAACATCCTCCGCTATCACAAGGAAGGGCTTACCCGTTTGAACAACCTTCTCAAGAATCGGCAAGAAGTCCCTTATATTGGAGATCTTGTTTCCACAGATGAGAATGTAAGGCTCCTCAAGAACCGCCTCCATTCTCTCCGGATCAGTAATCATATACGGAGAAAGATATCCCTTATCGAACTGAAGCCCCTCAACCATCTCGAGCGTTGTTCCTATGGTCTGGGACTCCTCAACCGTGATAACCCCCTCATGACCTACCTTCTCCATCGCTTCCGCGATAAGCTTTCCTATCTCCTCATTGTTAGCCGAAATAGCGGCAACCTGCGCTATTTTCTCCTTATCCTTGACCTCAACCGCCATCTTCTTTATTTCTTCAACCACCTTATCAACCGCTTTCTCAATACCCTTGCGCAGAAATACAGGATTAGCGCCCGCGGCCACGTTTTTAAGGCCCTCACGGACCATTGCCTGTGCTAGTACAGTAGCGGTGGTGGTTCCATCTCCAGCAACATCGTTGGTCTTGCTTGCAACTTCCCTCACAAGCTGAGCTCCCATGTTCTCAAACGGATCCTCAACCTCTATCTCCTTAGCTATCGTAACCCCATCGTTCGTGATCGTAGGAGATCCAAACTTCTTCTCCAAAACGACATTTCTACCCCTCGGACCAAGCGTAACCCTCACGGTATCGGCAACTTTATTAACGCCTCTCTCAAGAGCCCTGCGTGCTTCTTCATCAAATATGATCATCTTTGCCATAACGCTTCACCTCCTTACGACTCAACGATAGCAAGAATATCTCTCTCACTTAAGATAAGATATTCCTCACCCTCTATCTTAACCTCGGTACCCGCATACTTGGAGAATATAACCTTGTCTCCAACTTTTACCTCCAAAGGAACCTTCTGGCCATTATCGAGAACCCTGCCGGTACCTACGGCAAGAACTTCTCCCTCCTGTGGCTTCTCCTTAGCGGTATCAGGAAGCACTATTCCACTTTTGGTTCTCTCTTCCTTCTCAACGACCTTTACAACTACCCTGTCTCCAAGTGGACGAAGCTTCATCGTCTCATCCCCCCTTCCTCGTTATTAGCACTCTATAAGAGTGAGTGCTAATCACACCGGTTAAATAATACGCACCCTTCAGGAAGGTAGCAACGGCGAATAAAAGCGCTTAATCAGGCTTATACCACATTGCCTAAGAATTCAGGTTGATTTCTTGTAAAATCTTAAAAAATCTTCTCCTATCTCTAAATCAGGATGAGCGGTTATGCTAAAGGGAGCAATTCTTCCTCTTTTAAGCTCAAAGTACCCAGCTGAAGCAACCATAACAGCGTTATCTGTGCATAAGCGAGGAGAAGGATAGAAAATCTCAAAGCCCTCTTTCTTGAGCTCAGTCAGCCTACTTCTGAGAAAGCTATTTGCAACCACTCCTCCTGCGAGAACCAGCTTTCTTATCCCCTTAGATAGAGACGCCCTTTTAAGCTTATCTATAAGAATATCAACAACCCTTCTTTGGAAGCTCGCCGCAACATCCTCGAGCTTAACCTGATCTTTGTTTCTCTCCCAGAAGAGCTTTACCGCCGTCTTTATACCACTAAAGCTGAAATCGAAACCCTCTCTTAAAGGATAGGGGAAGTCAATCGCATAAGGATTCCCCTTCTTCGAAACCTTATCTATAGCAGGTCCCCCCGGATACGGCAATCCCAAGACCCTCGCTACCTTATCAAAAGCCTCTCCAGCAGCATCATCTCTGGTAGATCCGAGAAGCTCATAAGAACCATGGTCCTTGAAAACAAAAAGCTCCGTATGCCCTCCTGAAACGAGAAGACATATAAATGGAGGAGAAAGAGATGGATATTCAACGAAGGTCGCATACACATGTGCCTCGAGATGATTTACTCCTATGAGAGGTTTTTCCCAAAGCCACGCAAGCGTTTTAGCGAAAACTATTCCTACAAGCAGAGAGCCCATAAGCCCCGGACCTACCGTAACCGCTACTCCTCCTACCTTCTCGAGAGAAAAATCCCCAAGTATATCATCAAGAATATAGAGGATAGTCTCCAAATGCTTCCGAGATGCTATTTCCGGAACGACTCCCCCATAAGGAGCGTGGTCCTTTACCTGAGACAAAACCACGCTCCTTATAACTTTCTTTCCAGTTTCAACAAGTGCCACAGAGGTTTCATCACAGGACGTTTCTATACCCAATATTACCTCACTCATTCCTTCCTCTCTCTCCTTTGAACAACCTCCCTGATCGTCTCTATAAGTCGTGAGCTTGAAAATGGCTTAACGAGGAACTCTTCGACCCCCATTTCTTCTAAAGCACGCTCATACTCCTCATCCCCCTGAATGGAGATAGCAACTATCGCGATATCAGGATCCTCTTGAAGCAACCTCTTAGAAACGCTGATACCATCAACATTCGGCATGTTTATATCCATTAAAACTACATCAGGTTTAAGCTCCCTCACCATCTTAAGGGCCTCCTCTCCATCAGATGCCTCCCCAACCACCTCCAAATCACTCGCGAATGACAGCATAACTTTTAAGCTTTTTCTTGTCTCCTCCATATCATCCGCTATCACTACCCTTATCTTCTTCTCCAAATTTAATTCCCTCCTTCAAAACCAGAATAACCGCCTGTGTTCTATCCCTCACGCCCAGCTTCTGCAATATATTAGACACATAGTTTCTTATGGTTTTCTCCTTAAGATTAAGCTCCCGTGCTATTTCTTTATTATTCTTTCCCTTAGCCATAAGCGAAAGGACCTCCCTCTCCCTAGGCGTGAGTGCGGATAGACGCCGCCTCCTACTGGGGTGTCCGCAAGCCTTCTCTATAGCCTTTATTAGCTCAGAAGCACCCACCCCCTTAACGACATAAGCGCACACCCCAGCACGCATAGCCTCCCTTTTGTAAGCCTCCTCATCATGCATTGTAAGAGCTATTATCTTGACACCTGGCTTCATTTTCTTTATCTCTTTTATAGTCTTTATGCCTCCAAGACCAGGCATCGATATATCCATGAGAATTAAATCAACATCTATATTCTTACAAAGCCTTATAGCTTCTTCACCGGTGGAAGCCTCTGCAACTATTTCTACCCCTTCCTCAACCTCAAAAAGCCTCCTTAAGCCCTCCCTGAAAAGGAGGTGGTCATCCACGAGCATAATTCTTATCAAGACTCCCACCACCTTGTGGAATTCTTACCATAATTTTAGTCCCCCTACCCTGCCCGGAAACTATTTTAAGAGTGCCCCCGAGAGCTCTGGCTCTTTCCTCCATGCTGAAAATCCCAAGAGAGCCTTTCTCTATACTTTTCTTTTTAGCCTCCTCAATATCGAATCCTACACCGTCATCCTCTATTAGAACGCTGACGAAATCCTTCCTTATCTCCAGAAGAAGTTTAACTTTGGAAGCGCAAGCATGCTTATGAATGTTGCTTAAAGCTTCTTGAACTATCCTGAAGATGGCAACCTCAACGCCTTTATTATCTACATCACCTGCCTCTCCAAGAACCTTAAATTCGACATCTATTCCCGAAAGTTTCTTCCACTCCTCAATATATCTATTTAACGCCGAAACCAAGCCAAGGTCTTCCAGAAGCATGGGACGAAGATCAGTTATAAACCTTCTGACATCAGATAGATTGGCCTGTAATATCTCTTTAAGACCAGATATTTCTTTTCTAACCCTTCCAAGGTCTCCCATTTCTAAAAAGCGCTCGCAGATATCAAGCCTGAATATAGCGTTAGCAAGATATTGCGCAGGCCCATCGTGAATCTCCCGAGCGAGTCTTTTTCTCTCCTTCTCCAAAGCCTGAACTACCATAGGAGCAAGCTCTGCTCTGCCCTTAAGCTCAAGAATCTCCCTCTGCACCTTCTCAATATTTCCGCTTAGCAAATCCATAGCAACCTTAAGTCGCTTAGCAAGCTCATCGACTTTTCCCACAAGCCTTTCAAGCTCCCTGATCCTTCTATCTACCTCATCTCTTTCCCTCCTTAAGCTTCTTTCCCTTTCCCTAAGCTTAAAAAGATTAAGCTGCTTCTTCTCAGCGGTGCCATAAGCCTCCTTTATATCCTGCTCAGAATACTTAGAAAAGTCAGCACTCACCTTAGCAAGCCATTTTCTCGCAACCTCGAAGCTCTTCTCAGCCTCATCAACTTCCCCTATGATTTTCTCTATCTCAGATGCAAGCTTTTCTCTTCTTAAATACAGGCTCTGAAGCTCCCTACGAGCCTCCTCACCTATCGAGTGAACTTCGCTATGGGCATCTTTGAGAGCTCCGAGTATCTTGTCCTGAATTTCAGAAAGAAGCTTTAATAGATCTTCTTTCACCGCTTACCCCCTTTTAAAAGAAAAAATTCTATGATAGAATTAAGAGCGTTCTGAAAAAGGAGGTGAAAAGATCTTGCCGAATACGCGGTCCGCTGCCAAAAAGCTTAGGGTCTCTGAGAGAAACAGAATTTATAACAGATTTTGGAAAAGCAGAGTGAAAACCGAAATAAAAAAGGTTCTTGCTGCTATTGAAGCTAAGGATCTTGAGCTCGCTGAAAAGCTCTTCAGGCAAGCCACATCTATAATAGACAAGGCAGTTAGGAAGGGCGTTCTCCATCGCAACAACGGCGCGAGAAAGAAATCTCGCCTTGCGCGGAAGATTAATCAGCTTAAAGCCCTCCTCCAGGCGCAGAATTCTCCCTCTTCTTAAAGAGCGGAGTCATAGCCCAGAGAATCAAAGAGTAAGGATTCCTATTCCCTCTCTTTAAGAGATCATCCACCGTAGCAAGACGCTTATAAGACAAAGAAAGGGATCGAGGGGCGTAAGAAAGCGCCCCCTTTTTTATTCTCTTTCCAAAAAACGGATGGAACTCTTTTAGAATCTCTCCCTCGAGTTGGGGGTCTAAGGACAGAAAAAGCATTAGTCTAATATATTTGGACAACATAGATATAACCTTTGCAGGTGGCTCCTTAAGAATAAAAGCTCTTTCCAAAGCTTTTATGAACTTAAAGCCATCCCCATTCAGAACCGAATCAAGAAGCTCAAACGGCGACCCTTCAAGAAAGGTCGATGAAACATCGTGGACGTCCTCAACGGTTATCTCCTCTCTCTCCCCAACATAAAGCACAAGCTTCTCTATCTCCGTATCCATAACCTCAAGATCCGAGGAGAACCTCTCCGCAAGAAGCTGGATAACATCACCACTTGCTTTTTTCCCCCAGCGCCTGATTTCCTCTTCTATCCAGCGTATTAATCCCTTACCTGTGGGTTTCCTAAGCTCCGCTAAGAGTTTTCGCGCCTTAATAGCATCGAAGACCTTTCCCGATGGCAAGCTCTCATCAGAAAGGAGAAAAAACACTCCTGGATTAGGAGCAGAAAGATAATTCAGGAAAAGATCCTCACCTCCATTATCTATCTTACCAGCGTTTTTAACAACTATGAGCCTGCGAGGAGAAAAAAGAGAAAAAGACTTTCCCTCCTCATAAAGATCTTTCCAGGAGAGCTCTTCCCCCCTAAGAATGGACATCTCATCGAGCCCCTTAGCGTTTCTCTCTATCCATCTTTCAAGTAGAGCATCATCTTTACAAACAAGGAAAAATACCGGTTTAAGCTTCATTCGACCACTATGCTTACTAATTTCCTCGGAACAACAACAACCTTTTTAACCTTCCTATCACCTATTCTCTTCATAACTATATCACTCTCCAGAATTAACCTTTTCACCTCTTCCTCGCTCATATCCACAGGCACTCTAACGCTACCTCTAACCTTCCCATTTATCTGCACAACTATATTAAGCTCCTCCTCCTTAAGAGCTTCGGGATCCACCGAAAGCCAAGGATGATAGGCCAATATCTCGTCATGCCCAAGTCTCTGCCACAGCTCTTCACATATATGGGGAGTAAAGGGGTAAAGCATGACTATCAAAGCCTCTACTCCTTCTTTAAAGACGCGAAGCTCCTCCTCGTTGGATGGATTAAGATCTCCAAGATCATTAGAAAGCTCCATAAGTGCGCTTATAGCGGTGTTAAAGTGAAATCTGTCCTTTATATCATTTGTAACCTTCTCAATGGTTTTATGAATCTTTCTCTTAACCTGCCTTCCTCTCTTCGAGGAAATCTTCGATATGGGCAAGGGCTCAGAAGGAAGTTTCCTGAGCTCCTCTATCCTCGCATTTATTAGCTTCCAAACCCTGTTTAAAAACCTATGACAGCCCTCCACACCCTGATCGCTCCACTCAAGGTCCTTTTCAGGAGGCGAGGCGAAAAGTATAAAGAGCCTCGCAGTATCAGCTCCAAACCTTTTCATTATCTCATCGGGATCAACGACATTACCGAGCGACTTTGACATCTTCGCTCCATCCTTTATGACCATTCCTTGAGTAAGCAACCTCTTAAAAGGCTCTCTAACCTTAAGTAGCCCCTGATCGGCTAGGAACTTCGTAAAAAACCTCGAATAGAGAAGATGAAGTATGGCATGTTCTATGCCCCCTATATATTGATCCACCGCCATCCAGTAATCAACATCCTCCTTCTCAAAAGGAGCTTTATCCGTCCAAGGACTGGTAAATCTCAAGAAATACCATGAGGAACACATAAAGGTATCCATAGTGTCGGTCTCTCTCCTCGCAGGACCTCCACACTTAGGGCATTTAGTATTCAAAAACTCCTCATGATATGGAAGCGGAGACCCTCCTCCCTCAAGCAAGTTAACATTAAGGGGAAGCACGACCGGAAGTTCTTCATCGGGAACGGGAACGATTCCACATTCATCACAGTAAACAACCGGTATAGGGGCTCCCCAATACCTCTGCCTTGAGATCAACCAATCCCTGAGCTTATAATTAACTTTCTTTCCGCCGAGTCCCTTTTCCTTAAGCCACTCTGCCATTTTTTCTATTCCTTCTCTATTCGGCAAGCCAGACCAGGGACCCGAGTTAACCATAACTCCATCTCCCTCATACGCTTCCTCAATCTCTTCAGGGAGATCCTCACCAACCGGTTTTATAACTACTTTTATGGGTAAGTTATATTGCCTGGCAAACTCAAAGTCCCTCTGATCGTGCGCTGGAACGCCCATTATAGCACCGGTTCCATATTCCATAAGTATGTAATCTGCTACCCAAACGGGAACTTTCTCACCATTGAACGGATTCTTAGCGTAAAATCCCGTGAATATGCCTTTCTTCTCTCTTCCAGCTGCGCTACGCTCAACCTCGCTCTCACGCAGGACATCATCGACAAACGCCCTTATCTCATCTCCTTTAGGTGAAAGTTTAACGAGCTCATCAACTATGGGATGCTCAGGAGCAAGCGCCACAAAGGTCGCTCCATAAATCGTGTCTATCCTTGTTGTGAATATAGGTATCTTTATACCATGTTCCTCTATCTCGAAAAAGGTCTCAACCCCCCAGCTTTTGCCTATCCAATTTCTTTGCATGGTTTTAACTCGCTCGGGCCAGCCGTCAAGCTCATCAAGCGATTGAAGAAGCTCTTCAGCGTAAGCCGTGATTTTCAAAAACCACTGACTGAGCTTCTTTTTTTGAACGAGAGAGCCACATCTCCAGCACCGCCCACTCTCAACCTGCTCATTAGCCAGAACGGTTCTACAACTCGGACACCAGTTAACGGGAGCCTCCTTCTTATAAGCAAGCCCGTTTTTAAAGAAGAGAAGGAAAAGCCACTGAGTCCACTTGTAATAATCGGGAGAGCAGGTCGCTACTTCTCTGTCCCAGTCATAGCTCACTCCCATCTCTTTGAGCTGCTTCCTCATATGTCTAATGTTTCTCCAAGTCCACTCACTCGGATGAACCCCAGACTTTATAGCAGCGTTTTCAGCAGGCAGACCAAAAGCATCCCATCCCATGGGATGAAGCACATTATACCCGTTCATCCTTAAAAATCGAGCGACGACATCCCCTATGGCATAATTTCTCAAGTGGCCCATATGAAGCGTGCCCGATGGATATGGAAACATTTCAAGAACATAATATTTCTTCCGAGAGGGATCTCGCTCACACTTAAAGACCTTATTCTCATCCCAATATTTCTGCCACTTAGCTTCTATCGTTCTGAAATCGTATGTATCCATTTACGAACAACCTCCTCATAAAGGCTTTACAGCGAAAAACCCGAAATTGATTTTATCACAAAAAGCCATATCAGCAAGAGAGTATTACTTTCAGCTTCCCCCGTGCCTCCTTAAAAGCCCTTTCCGCATCTTCAAGGGAATATATCCCCTCCACCATATCTTTAACTTCCAACCCCTCACTTAAGAACCTTATAGCCACCGGAAAAGGACCACATCTTGACCCAACAACCCTGATCTCCTTGATCACCACCGGCGAAAGATTCAAGGTAAAATCACCGTGAAACGTGCTTTTTAAAACTATAACTCCCCGGGGCTTAGCTATTTTCGAAGCAATTTCAAAACCCTTCTCATTCCCCGTAGCCTCAATCACAATATCGAAGACGCTATCCTCCCTAAAATTCTCAGACAACAGATACTCAGAAACTTCCGGAACGATTTTCCTTCTTTCAGGATGATGCCCTAAAACGCAAGGAGAATATCCACAGAAAGTCAGCACCTTTGTTATAAGAAGGCCAAGCTTGCCATCCCCTACAACGCAGACATTATGGGTTAGCTTTATATGA
>JAGHDO010000048.1 GCA_021159885.1 Synergistota bacterium
CTTATATGGTTAGGATATAACACGCTCACCGGTAAGGTGGTGCTTTCTAAGCTTTGGGGGTCAGGATAGGAGTACTATTTATAATTTTTGCGCTCCTCTTGCTAATCGTTTCCTCTTCATTTTCGGCAGAGAAGCCCCCTCCGCTTCCAGGACTGGTTCCCCCGGAGGAGATAAACGCTCCGAGAGGCGTTAAGAGAAATCCTGAAAAAGCTTTAGAGGAGTTTAAGAAAGCTTTCAAGCTTTTTTTTGACGGGCGCTATGATGAAGCTTTAAATAGCTTCGATAGGGTTATAAGGCTGGATCCTTACGCATTGGAGCCTTATTATTGGAAAGGTCTGATTTATTTAAGAAGAGGTTATCTTAAAAAGGCAGAGAAGATGTTTAAAAACTATCTGGAGGTTAAACCTGCGGAGCTGAGGGTCATAAGAGCCTTGGAAAAGGTCCAGAGAACTGTTTTACCCGTTTTGTCTTTACCAGAAGCGAACTATCCCAAAGATTATGAGGTTATAGATCCCTATTTAGAGGTGCGGAAAAAAGAGGGGTTATTCAGTGGTATAAAAGAATATTTTTCCTTTCCAATGTATAACTTCTCAGCGATGGCTATAGGACCGGATGGAAACATCTATTTGACAGACTATGGAAGGGGTAAAGTTGTTGTGTTAACCAAGGATGGGATTCCCTTGCGATCTTGGGGGGGATTAACAAACCCTTCTGGTATAGCTATTTCTGTGGATGGTAGAGTCTATGTTTCTGACTTCAGCCAAAATAAGATATTTGTCTTTGATCTCACGGGTAAGCTTCTGAAAAGCTTTGGAGATAAAGAGCTCCTTAACCCGCAGGGAATAGCCATTGGTCCCTATGGTTATCTCTACGTTTGCGATTGGGGTAATCACTGTGTTCGGAGATATACGAGGGAAGGAAAATATTTAAGGAGCGTGGGCAGAGGATACCTGTGGGAACCCCTTGCGGTTTGTGTCGATAAGAGGGGAAACATCTGGGTTTCTGATGGAAATGTGAGATGCATACGTCGGTTTGGTTGGGATGGTTTGCCGAAGGGGACCTTTCTCGACGATGTATTTTCGAGAGGTCTTGCTGTTGATTTCAGAGATAGAATACTTGTCTGTGATGAAGAAAGGGGAATTCTATTCGTTATAGAGGGAGAAAAGGTGGTAGAAAAAGTAGATGTTCCAAAGGCTTCAAGCTTGAGTTCTGTTTGTGGGGATTCCTTAGGAAACGTTTTCCTCGCAGATTTTAATAGACCCATATTATTTAAAATTTCTGCACCATCGTATCTTCATAAGATAGAGATAAGAATTTCGGGTATTCGTGTGGAAAAGGGGACAAAAAGAAGCGCAGAGATAGAGCTTTCGGAAGGATGGTATCCTATTCCTGTAGAAAGAGTAAATACATCCGTCAGAGTAATAGAAGACGAGTGGATCCTTGAGCCGAGTTTAATAAAGGAAATCGATAGACCTTTGGCTATAGGCGTCATAGTAGATCCTGCTTTTAAAGATGAGGGAAGAGATATACTCAAGTTTTTAAGAGATACCATGTTTGTTGTAGATAGAGGCTTCGTTCTTGGGGCATTTTACTCTCCCTATTTGCCTCCTAATAGGTGGGTCTGGTCGGAGAGAAGGGGAAGCTTTGAGGGAAGAAGCTTAATATTGGATGCCATGAATCTTCTTATAACCCGGGATGCTAAGAGGATACTTCTATACTGCGGTAATCCCCCCAAGATTCCAAGGAAAGAGATGAGAAGAATGGCCTATTTTGCTCGATTACATCAGATAAGGTTTTATGTTTTCCATGATGCAGAGCTTTCTCCTACATGGAAAGCTCTTATAGCATATACAGGTGGGGAAGATTGGAATATATATTATTTTAGCAAGAATATGCCACTCGTGTATTATTTTAGAAAAACCCCCTTTAATGCATATAAAGTGGGGTATATCTCCTTGGTCAGGAAAGCGAAGCTCGACGGAAAGCATTATCTTCGAATCTTTATAGAGACACCCTTTGCTCATTATGAGGATGAGATTACCTATTATGTTGGAGGTACGTGGGAAAAGATATTGCGCTGAATGGAGGTGATCTAAGCTATGACGGTTAAGAAAGGGGTGCTCCCCGTTGCGGGACTTGGAACGCGTTTTCTACCTGCTACTAAGGTTTTGCCGAAAGAGATGTTGCCACTCGTTGATAAACCGGTGATTCAGTACTCGGTAGAGGAGGCGGTATCGGTTGGAATTAAGCAGCTTATACTTATAACTGGAAAGGGTAAGAGAGCTATAGAGGACTATTTCGATAGATCTTTAGAGTTAGAGATAACCTTGCAGAAAAGAAAGAAAGAAGATCTTCTTAAACTGGTTAGGGATGTATCTGAGCTTGCAGATTTCATCTTTATAAGACAGAAGGAGCCTCGAGGGCTCGGTCATGCCATACTTTGCTCCAAACCTGTGGTTGAGCATGAATATTTCGCCGTCTTCTTGGCTGATGATGTTATCATAGGGGATAAGCCTGCCATATCTTACCTCATTGACGTTCATGAGAGATATGGGGGAAGCGTGATAGCTCTTGAGGAAGTTCCCTGGGAGGAAGTATCAAGGTACGGCATCGTGAGAGCGGAGAAAATAGACGAAAACGTTTTTAGAATAATAGATCTCGTGGAAAAGCCCCCGAGGGATGAGGCTCCCTCCAATCTTGCTGTGATAGGAAGATATATTTTATCCCCTAAAATTTTTGACTGCTTGGAGCAAGTAGAAGCGGGTGCTGGTGGGGAGCTTCAGCTAACTGATGCTATGAAGCTTCTCCTTGAGGATGAGCCCATCTATGGAGTCATGTATGAGGGCAAGAGATATGACTGTGGAACGATAGGAAGCTTTGTGAGAGCAACGGTAGAGCTTGCCTTAGAGCATGAAGACTTTGGATCAGAATTTAAGAGATTCCTTAGAGATCTAATTTCCCAAGAAGAACGGTGATTAGTCATGTGTGGAATAATAGGTTACGTTGGTTACAGGAATGCTACTCCTATACTTCTTGATGGACTATACCGACTTGAGTATAGAGGCTATGATTCTGCTGGTATAGCAGTTCTATCCGATGAGGGAATAAGCATAGTGAAAACCGCGGGCAAGATTAGAGATCTTGAAAATTTGCTTAAGGATGTAGATATACATGGAAGAGTGGGAATTGGTCATACAAGATGGGCAACTCATGGAAAGCCCACGGATATCAACGCTCATCCTCATCTCGATGAAAGTAAACGATTTGCTATAGTTCACAACGGTATAATAGAAAACTTTCAGGATATTAAGGATAGGCTTAAAGCTCAGGGGGTTAAGTTTTTCTCAGAAACAGATACGGAGGTTATAATACAGCTCATCGCTAAGTTTTATGCTGGCAGTCTTGAAAGTGCCGTTATGGAAGCCTTGAGAGAGCTTGATGGATCGTACGCCATAGCTGTTTTGTCTACGGAAGAACCGGGGAAAATTGTTGCGGCAAGGTTAGGAAGCCCGCTGGTCCTTGGAGTAGGTGACGGGGAGATGTTCCTTGCCTCTGATGTGCCAGCTATATTGCCGTATACGAGAAAGATGGTTTATCTTGAGGATGAAGAAGTAGCAGTGATCACTGACTCATCTTGGTGGGTGTTCGACCTTGAGGGCAAGCCAAGAACGAAACAGATCTACTTTATAGAGTGGGATGCATCTATGATTTCTCGTGGAGGATATAAGCATTATATGTTGAAAGAGATAAACGAACAGGGAAGTGTTGTTAGGAACGTTCTTAAAGATAGACTCACTGAGGAGGAGCTTTCCTTAGAGGAGCTTGATATTGATGAAGATTTTGTGAAAAAGTTGGACAAGATTTTTATAGTTGCCTGCGGGACTTCCTATCACGCTGGGCTTGTAGGCAAACATCTTTTTGAAAAATGGGCGAGAATTCCTACTGAGGTTGATATAGGTTCCGAGTTTAGATATAGAGATCCCATCGTTCCACCGAATAGTTTAACCATTGCTATATCGCAGTCTGGAGAAACAGCAGATACTCTTGCTGCTTTAAGGGAAGCTAAAGGTAAGGGATCATTTATAATAGCACTTGCGAATGTTCAGGGAAGTACCATAACCAGGGAAGCGCATAGGACCATGTACCTGAAAGCTGGTCCAGAGGTGGGAGTTGCTTCCACGAAAGCTTTTACTGCTCAGCTTGCTTCCCTTTATCTTCTCGCCTTATGGTTTGGAAAGGTTCGGGGAACCATTAAAGAAGGCTTTCAAGAGAAGATATTAAAGGAACTTTGGCAGCTTCCTTATCATGTTGAGGCTTGTCTTGCAC
>JAGHDO010000049.1 GCA_021159885.1 Synergistota bacterium
AGCTTAGTGAGAATTTCCTTTGCCTTTTCAGGCCCAAATGCTTTCTCAAGAAGCTCCTTAGCATAGTTAACTCCTCCCTTAGCCATAAACTCATGAGCCACGAGAAGATGCTGAAACTCTTGGATGACATCATTCTTTACCTCAGGAGGAATCATCGGGAGATTAGCTATCTCAAGGGTAAGCTGTTCCACATCTTCCTCATCGAGATGCTTAAATACCTGAGCAGATATCTCCGGCCCAAGTATAACCAGTAGTATCGCCGCCTTTTCTCTCCCGCTCAGCCCCTCTTTCTTTCTCCTAGCCAATAGGGGTCACCCTCGCTATTCCTCATAAAGCCAAGACTTTATAATCTTGGCTACCTCTTCGGGATGCTTCATAGCAAACCCCCTCAAATCTTCTATCTCTATAACTCGCTCCTCCTCCAGGAAAAGCTCTGGGTGAGCGAGCATTTCCTCCAGCGTGGGTCCCTTCTCTTTCTCCTCAGGAACGGCTTCAGCTGCCGCTTTAGCCGCTTCCTCTTCTAGCTTCTTTCTCTTCCACCTTCTCCAAAGCAGGTAACCAACAAGCGTTCCTAATATAGCTCCTATTATACCCAGGGTAATCATCAAGCGCAGTCTCTCCTGCGCCTTCAACTGCTCCTCAAATTCTTTCAAATAAGCCAAATTAAATTGCATGCTTTGAACCACTATCTCGTCTCCCCTCTTGGGATCGTATCCAACGGCAGCAGCCACGGTATTTTTAAGCTCTTCAAGCTGCTTGGGATCAAGCTTTGCATCCACGACAACGGAAACGGTCATTCTTTTTATCTTCCCTGGAGCTACTACTTCCTTTTCCTGCTCCTTGCTTATCTCATAGTTCCTTATCATCTCCGATTTGGAATATGAAATCTCCTCTTTCTTTTTTTCCGGAATCTGATATCCAGGTATATTCGTTTGGGTCCCGGGAACGCCCGAAGGTGGCGCCACAGTTCCCTTATACTGCTCCTCTATAGTCTGCTCACTTCTAACTATTCCACTTCTTCCAACAACGGGTTTATAAATCTCCCTTTTGATCTCTTTTTTATTCAGATCTATCTCAACCTTAACCTTAGCCACCGCTCTACCGGGACCAAAGATCTTCTCAAGCATAGATTTAAGCTTCCCCTCAAGATCCCTCTCGTAAAGATCCTCTATCTCTTTCTGAACCGTCGAGATTCTTTTAGTCTCTCTTATTATGTACTCCTCACGAAGCATCTCGGTCAGTATATTTCCCTTGGTATCAACAACGACAACATCATCTGGTGATAGTCCCTCAACGCTGTGCGAAACCAGATGAACGATTGCCTTCACCTGCTCTACTGAAAGCTTAGCACCTGGTTTAAGCTTAACCAAAACAGACGCAGTAGCCGCCTTTTGCTCCTCCACATAAAGGCGCGGACGAGGAATCACTATGTTTACCTTAGCAAGCTCTACCGCGTCAAGATCCATTATCGTTCGCGCGAGCTCCCCTTCAAGCGCTCGGAGATAGTTTATCTGCTCCTGAAATGTTGTCAAACCAAACTTGGGTTTCTCAAAAATCTCGAAGCCAACCACACCTCGGCTTGGCAAACCCATTCCAGCGATCTGAATTCTGGTGCTATAGACCTTATCCATTGGTACAAGTACTGTCTTTCCCTCATCTGAAAGCTCATAAGGAACCTTCATCTTTTCAAGTTGCTTAACGATAGCCGAAGCATCCTTAGGATCAAGATTGGTAAAAAGAGGAACATACTGCGGCTTCTGAGCCCATAACAGTAAAAGGAGCGTTGAAACGAGAAGACCCGCTATCGCTCCAAGAATTACTATTTTCTGCGGCTTTGGCAGCTCCTTCCATTTTGATAAAATGGCATTAAGGCGCTCTTTTATCCTATCAAACATAATATCCTTATGTCAGTCGGGTCAACCGCTGATAAGCCTCAACAAGTCTATTTCTTATCTCCGAAAGAAGCCTGACCGCAAGCTCAGCCTTTTGAACCGCTATGGCAACCTGATGAACATCATCTATCTCACCAGTTGCCAATTTTTCTGCCATCCTATCCGCGTTCTTTTCGAGCTCGTTAACTTTCTTCAATCCTTTCTCAACGAGGGCCAAGAAACCCTCCTCCCTCGCTGGAGCTACCTCACCTTTACCCTTCTCCTCTTTCTCCTTAGGAGGTGTGGGCAAGCGAAGCTTATCCAGCGAAAGGATTATCTTTTCAACCAATCAAATATCACCCCCTCATTATGTTAAGGGCATTCATGAACATGCTTCTTGTAACGTTTATCGTCATCAAATTTGCCTCGTAAGCTCTGCTTGCTGCAATCATATCAACCATCTCTCTAACCACATTTACATTAGGGTAAGCAACATATCCATCCTTATTCGCATCAGGATGATGAGGATCATAAACCAGACGGGGAGGAGAGGGGTCCTCCACAATCTCCTTAACTCTGACGCCTTCACCTGTGAAGTCGGGTATCTTCTTGGGCTCTGGAGGGAAATGAAATTCAAATTTCGGGGGAAAGACCCTTTCCCTCGATTCGAAAATCACCATTTTTCTCCTGTAGGGACCCCCCTCAGGAGTCCTCGTGGTGTTAACGTTAGCCAAGTTATCCGCCATAACGTCAAGCCATAACCTATGAGCAGTCAAGGCAGAAGCGCTTATATCTATGGTTTTAAAGAGCCTCATCGCTCAGCCTTACCTCCTTCCCATGACAATACCTAGTATGGCAAACCTCCTGCTTAAAACTCTGCTTACTGCAGCCTGCTTCATAGCGTTTTTCGCAAGCTCCGCGAGCTCAAGATCGATATCAACGCCATTCTTATCGTTTCTGAAGTATAGATCATCCCTTTCCCAAACATCAGGTTTTACGCTCCTTAAAGTTATTTCCGGTTGAGGAATAGGTATGTGCCGTGGATTTGTTATAAATCCCTTAATCCTCTTACGCTTCTCTGAAAGAGCTTCCTTAAGCTCTTCCTCAAATGTCACTTCCTTCCTTCTATAACCGGGAGTGTTTACATTAGCTATATTGTTTGCTATAACCTCCTGCCTTAGAGAAAGAGCATCAAGCGTTTTCTCAAGGACCTCTATGGTCCTCCCAAAGAGCATGTGCACCACCTCCACTATATTTTTCGTCTTTGGAGATGGCACACCTTTAACTATCTTACCTTAAGCTCTTTCAAAAAGAGAGGCGTTAAAACCCTTATATATGTCCCTTTCATTCCAAGGGATCTCGTCTCTATTATACCAGCGCTCTCAAGCTTTCTCAAAGCATTGACTATAACGGAGCGCGTAACACCTATCTCTCCTGCTATCTTGCTTGCCACAACTACCCCCTCACTATCATCGAACTTTTCGAAGATTCTTTTCATCGCAGAAAGCTCAGAGTAAGAAAGCGTTCTTAAAGCCAGCTGAACGGTAAGTTGCTCTCTCGCTAATCTCTCTATATCCTCGTTTCTCGCTCTAAGTATCTCCATTCCCACTATGGTAGCTCCATACTCAGCTAAGACTATATCAGCGGTTTTGAACTCCTCATTGAAGCGAGCTACAACGAGCGTGCCGAGCCGCTCCCCACCTCCAACTATTGGGAAAAAACTAACAAATTTCTGGGGATACGGACAAGGCAAATTAGCATCATATGAGCACTTCCCTCCCCTGGATGTCTGATTGACCATCGGTTCCATAATTCTCAAAAGCTTTTCATTATAGTCATCTGGAAATTTACCTTCCTTCAGTATCTCTTCCATCTTGGAACACTCGTAATCGTTCAAAAGTCCATAACCCAGTATCTTGCCATCCTTATCAGAGATATAGACGTTAGCTTCGATAACCTCGCTTAATATCCCGGCGATACTCATAAAGTCAACTCCACGACCTGCCTGACGCTGAATCAGCCTGCTTATCTTGCGCTCCCTCTTGAGAAGCTCCTCCAAAGTCAAGACGTTGGCCCTATCCACCATAATTTCATCCCCTCCTTAAAGGATATATTGACTTAAGTCCTTACTCCTCACTATAGAGGAGAGCTTTTCAAGAACGTAATTTTCGTCTATCACCACCTTCGTACCAGCTCTCTCGGGAGCCTCAAAAGATATATCCTCCAAAAGTTTTTCCATAACAGTGTGAAGCCTTCTTGCCCCTATATTTTCCATCTCCTCGTTTATCTTAAGGGCTATTTCAGCTATCTTGCTTATTGCCTCTGGTGTAAACTCGAGTTCTACTCCCTCCGTAGCTAAGAGGGCCTTATACTGTTTAACCAAAGCATTTTTAGGCTCCACGAGAATTCGCTCAAGGTCTTCCTTATAAAGCGGTTTAAGCTCTACCCTTATTGGAAACCTTCCTTGAAGCTCGGGTATCAGATCAGACGGCTTGGCTACGTGAAATGCTCCCGCAGCTATAAAGAGTATATGGTCTGTCCTAACGGGACCATATTTGGTTATAACCGTGGATCCCTCAACTATTGGCAAAAGGTCTCTTTGAACGCCCTCTCTCGACACATCAGGACCATGAGAGCTTCCCTTACTAACGATCTTGTCTATTTCATCTATAAATACAATCCCGTTTTCCTCAACCCTACGTATCGCCTCTTGAGCAACTTCATCCATATCTATTAGCTTTTGGGCCTCCTCTTGCTCGAGAACCCTGCGAGCCTCCTTGACCTTCAGCTTTCTTCTCTTCATCCTCGATGGAAACATATTGCCAAACAGATCTTGAAAGTTTATCCCAAGATCCTCAACACCCATGGCAGTGAAAACCTCAATCCTGGGAACAGATCTATCTACAACATCTATTTCTATAACCCTATCTTCGAGCTGACCACTCCTTAGCATCTCGAGTAACCTCTGACGAGTACTTTCACGAATGGACGGTTCATATACCCCTCCTCCCTGCTGCGCAGCGAAAGAGTAACGCATACCAGGCATGAGGGCTTCTATTATCCTGAGTTCAGCGTGAGCTTTAGCTTCCTCCTTGACTTCCTCTATCTTTTCAGCTCTTACCATCTGAACGGAAACCTCAACGAGCTCCCTTATCATAGACTCAACATCCCTACCAACATATCCCACCTCAGTGAACTTAGTGGCCTCAACCTTAACGAAAGGAGCTCCAACGAGATTAGCAAGCCTTCTTGCTATCTCAGTTTTGCCCACTCCCGTGGGACCTATCATGAGTATATTCTTAGGGGCTATCTCCTCTCTGAGCTCAGGAGGAAGCCCCCTTCTCCTGATCCTGTTTCTTAGAGCAATGGCAACTGCTCTTTTCGCCTCATCTTGACCTATAACATACTTATCGAGAGCCTCTACTATCTGTCGTGGCGTTAACCCCTCCAGAGCCATGTTTATCACCTTCTCTCTAAAGCTTCTCTATAATGAAATTCTCGTTAGTATAAATACACATTGATGAAGCTATTCTTAAAGACTCCCTCACTATCTCCTCTGCAGAAAGATCACTATGTCTCATCAAGGCTTTCGCTGCCGCGAGGGCGTAAGCACCCCCGGAGCCCACTGCCACCACGCTATCATCTGGTTCAACCACATCACCCGTTCCAGAAATCAAAAGAAGCCTATTCTTATCCATAACAACAAGAAGAGCTTCTAACCTCCTTAGCACTTTATCAGTCCTCCAATCCTTAGCCATTTCAACCGCAGCTCTTAGAAGATTACCTCTGTGTTCCTCAAGCTTTCCTTCAAATCTTTCAAGAAGCGTAATGGCATCAGCGGTAGCACCTGCAAAACCAGCCAAAACCTTTCCCTCATAAAGACGCCTGACTTTCCTCGCTTTTCCCTTCAGAATGATATCTCCCATCGTAACCTGTCCATCTCCACCCATAACCGATTCTCCTTTATGCCTTAAGGCTATAACCGTTGTGGACCTAACTTCTCGGGTGGGCAAGGTCGTACACCTCCTTCATCCTGCTTAATGTAATTCGAGTGTAGATTTGCGTAGTAGCAAGGTTAGAATGCCCTAAAAGCTCCTGAACCACACGTAGATCTGCCCCCCCCTCAAGCATATGCGTGGCAAAGGAATGTCTTAAAGTATGTGGAGTTATTTCTTTGCTAAACCCAGCCTTAAGAGCAAGACTCTTTATTATTCTCTCAACGCTTCTTGAGCTCAGCCTTCCTCCCCCTCTATTTTTAAAAAGTGGACCTTTCATACCAACATGTGCTCCATAAGTCTTTAAAGCCTCTATAGCTTTGGAACCTATCGGAACGATCCTCTCCTTGCCACCTTTACCTATAACCCTTACCATCTCATTTTCCCAATCTATGTCGCTCCAGTTAAGCGAAACCAACTCCCCAACTCTAACACCCGTAGCATATAGAAACTCAACGATTGCTCTTTCTCTCACATCCGAAGCTGACTCTATCAGTTTTTCTACTTCCTCCTTTGACAAAGCCTTGGGAAGAAGCTTACCTGAGCGCGGGTTCTTTAAAAAAACCTCAAGCGACTCTTTAAGATACCCCTTCTGCCTTAAAAACTTCAAGAAAGCCCTAAGCGAAGAGAGCTTTCTTGATAAGCTACTCTTACTATACCCTCGGGAGGAAAGCTCATTCCTATACTCCCATAGCGACTCCCTGCTAAGAGCCAAGCCTCGCTCTTCTAAAAAATTTAAAAAATCACATATGTCTGCAGCATAAGCCCGGATAGTATGCTCCGAATACCCCTTAAGAGAGCGAAACTCCCTTAAAAAATCATCTAACGCGAAATCAAGCCTCATTTTACCTTAATATTGTAAGCTCTTCCACCAATTTGTCAAGCTCTTCAGTGCTCTTTCAGAAAGTTTTAATCTTTTAATCTTCTTATTCTTTACCCTTTCGCTAAGCGGTGGAAGGATTCCAAAGTTGGCATTCATTGGCTGAAACGTTCTTGGAGATGAGGAAGTTATATATCTCAGAAGGGAGCCTATCATACTTTCTGGGGGGAAGACGATTTTCCCCTCAGAGATAACGCTTAAAGCTGCTACCAACCCCATTGCAGTTGACTCCATATATCCCTCAACACCTACTATTTGCCCTGCAAATATTATTCGTGGATCTTTCTTAAGTCTCAAGGAAGAAGTTATAAGAGTTGGAGAATTTATAAATATATTTTTGTGCATAACGCCATATCTCACGAATTCAGCATTCTCAAGGCCAGGTATCATTCTGAAGACCCTTTTTTGCTCCCCCCATTTCAGGTTAGTCTGAAAACCAACGAGATTATAAAGGGTTCCCTCAGCGTTTTCCCTTCTGAGCTGAACTACAGCATAAGGAGTCCTACCCGTGCGGGGATCTACAAGCCCCACGGGCTTAAGAGGACCGTAAAGAAGGGTTTCCTTACCCCTCGAGGCTATAACTTCTATGGGCAAGCATCCCTCAAAATATTTTGGATTCTCAAAGGGATGCAATGGATGCCTCTCAGCGCTGATGAGAGCCTCCCAAAAGGCCTCATACTCCTCCTTCGTCATGGGGCAGTTGAGATAATCCTCGCCGATTCCATATCTCGAAGCCTTGAAAATCCTCTCCATGTTAAGAGACTCATAAGTAACTATAGGAGAAACTGCATCGTAAAAATAGAGATAATCCTGCCCCAGAAGCTTTTTAAGGGCCCCCGCCAAAGAAGGAGAAGTCAAAGGACCCGTAGCGATTATAACCTCCACATCCTCCGGTATTTCTCCAATCTCCTCTCTTATTATCTCTATCTTAGGATGAGAACTTACTCTTTCGGTTATCTCCCGCGCGAATTTTTCGCGATCGACCGCAAGAGCCTTGCCTGCAGGCACCCTTGATGCATAGGCACACTCAAGAATAAGGGACCCTAAAAGCCTGAGCTCTTCCTTAAGAAGCCCTGATGCGGTTTCTAATCCCTGAGCTCCAAGGGAATTACTGCATACCAGTTCTCCAAGATACCCTGTTTTGTGGGCGGGAGTCATAACCTTAGGTCTCATCTCAAATAAAACAACTTTAAAGCCGCGCTTAGCCAGCTGCCACGCAGCCTCACTTCCAGCAAGACCCCCGCCTACAATATAAACCTCTTTCAATTTAAGGCCTTTCCTCCTCTCTCCTCCTCAAAAAGTATGCTTAAAACGTCCCTATTTTTCACAAATCTTTCCATTATAAGCCTTAATTCCCTTACGTCTATTTCTCTAAACTTCTCGGGAACGAGAAACATTATCTGCTCAAGAAGGGCTTCGCTCCTCTTCTCATCGAGGATACCGAGCTGTATCGCCCTGTAGAGAAGGCCTTCAGCCTCCGGGGTTAGCCTAAGCTTCTCCCGGGCATGCAATATCCTCACCCATTTCTCCTCCATCTCAATCTCCCTCCTTAACGGAGACGAATTATCCTTCCTCCCTCTACCCTCCTTATATACCCCTTAATCTCAAGCAAAGTTAAAACGGTCCAACCATAAGCACTCTCATTATAAAACAAGACATCGAGCGATAAAACCTCTCCAAGCGGTAATTTGTCGAGAAATCTCCGCTCTTCGGCAGAAAGATCAGAATCCTTAGCGCTTTTATCAAAACTATCGAGAGAAACTCCAAATTCCTCGAGCAGATCCTCAAATCCTAAAATAGGCTTAGCTCCTTCCCCTATGAGCAGATTCGGTCCCTTACTTTTTGGGGAAAAGATACTTCCCGGAACCGCATAGACATCTCTCCCTTGATCCAGCGCAAACGAGGCGGTTATCATAGCACCGCTCTTTAATGGAGCCTCAACCACAAGTACTCCTTCTGAAAGTCCACTTATTACTCTATTCCTTCTCGGGAAGTTCCACGAGAAAGGTGGACAACGCAGAGGAAACTCACTTATTAAAGCTCCGTTAAGCGCTATATCGCTCGCTAACTCCTTAAGCTCCGGAGGATACACGTTAAGCAGTCCAGAACCCAAAACTGCATAGGTTTTCCCTCCTCCCTCCAATGCTCCCTTATGAGCTTCCGAATCTATTCCACGAGCAAGTCCGCTAACTATCCCTATCCCCCGAGATGCAAGCTCTTTTGAAAAGCTATGCGCGATTTTTCTACCATATTGCGTAGGCCTTCTTGTTCCCACAATCGCCAGTTTTCTATCATTAGAAATCTCACCCTTAAGGTATAAAACAGGGGGAGGTAACTCTATTTCCCTCAGCATGGAAGGATATTCATCGTCAAGGGTCGTCAGAAAGCCTATATCTTCCTTTTCAAGCAGCTCAAGCTCCTTCTCAAAAAGCCCACTCCTCCTGGCCTTCACAATAGCCTCCGCAAGCTTGCTTCCTATTCCCGGAACGCCTTTCAGATCCGAGATGTCCGCTTCCCACACCGTTAATGGAGACCCAAAATAAGCCACTAAAGCATAGATCCTGCGAGGCCCTAAACCATCAACAAGGTTGAGAGCAAGCAGGGCTAACCTATCATCCATGGGCTTTCCTTCCTATCAAGAAGCCTGAATGACAAAGCTTGAGCGAGATGCTCTATCTCTACCTTATTCGATCCAGATAAATCAGCTATGGTACGGGCTATCTTAAGAACCCTTCCATATGATCTTGCAGTTAACCCAAGATCTCTTAAAGCTCCCCTCAAGAAAGCTTTCCCCTCCCGATCTAAGGAACAAAATTTTTTAAGCTCGTCAGGAGACATGAGAGAATTAAACTTAAGCGAGCTTGAAAACCTCTCCCTCTGGATTTCCCAAGCGGTGCGAACCCTCTCTCTAATATCAGCGCTTGTCTCTCCAACAGACTTGGAAGATATCTCAATGAGCTCATCTGGCTTCAATCTTGGAACCTCAACATGCATATCTATCCTATCGATTATAGGACCAGACACCTTAGAAAGATACTTCCTCACCGCCAAGGGCGTGCAGGTGCATTCTCTCTCAGGATCGCCGAGATATCCACACGGACATGGATTCATCGCCGCTACGAGAAGAAATCTTGCTGGAAAAACCGCAGAGTATCCCGCCCGAGAGATGCTCACCCTTCCCTCCTCAAGGGGCTGTCTCAAGATCTCAAGGGCTCTCCTTGAAAACTCGGGAAGCTCATCGAGAAACAGGACACCCCTGTGGGCTAAAGAAATTTCTCCAGGCCTTGGAAAGCTTCCTCCCCCACATAGTCCAACCTCACTGACCGTATGATGAGGGGAGCGAAAGGGTCTTGCGGTTATCAAACCATCCTGAAGGTAGCCCGAAACGCTGTATATCTTTGAAACCTCAAGCATTTCTTCCGGATTCATCGGAGGCAAAAGAGAAACAAGTATCTTCGCAAGCATCGTTTTGCCACTTCCCGGAGGCCCTATCATCACCAGATTGTGCCAACCCGAAGCAGATATCTCAATCGCCTTTTTAGCAAAAGCTTGGCCTCTTACATCTGAAAGATCAAACTCCGCCTCCATCTGCACCCCCTTGGGGAGCTTAAACTTTAGGGGGCTTAAGTCGCTCTTCCCCTTCAAGAAGGAAATAGCATCGCAAAGATCGCTAACGCCATAAGCTATAAGCCCATCAGCAAGCGAAGCAACCTCAGATCCATTAGAAGAGGGAAAGATGAACCTTAAACCCATTTCCTTAGCCAATGCCCCCGCCAGAAGGGCGCCTCTTGTTCTCTCAAGCTTTCCCTCGAGTGAAAGTTCCCCAAATATAAGCCAATTCGAGAGCTCCGGTAGCTCCCCAATCGCTGAAAGCAGCGTTAAAGCTATTGGAAGGTCAAAATGACTCCCCTCTTTTCTTAGATCAGCGGGAACAAGGTTAACGACCACTCTGCTTAGGGGAAAGGAAAAACCTCCGTTCTTAATAGCAGATCTTATACGCTCTTTAGATTCCTTAACCACCGTATCAGGTAAACCAACGAGGTTAAAAGATGGCAACCCTCGTGAAACATCAACTTCTACCCTAACGGGAACCGCGTCAACCCCATGAAACGCCACTGTCCAAGAGTAGCTAACCAACTATGATACCACCCTCTCCTAAGATATTCTTGTAGTGAGTTAGACTCACCCCAGATATGGCAATAAGATCAAATCTAAAGGGCAAATCAAGCCAGCCCTTAGACGCAAGATATATCATGGCAGCTTTATAAAATCTTCTTGCCTTAAGAGAGGTAAAAGAGCTCTCGGCTTTTCCTCTTTTCCTGCTTTTTACCTCAACGAATACTATGGTATCTCCATCCCTTGCAACTATATCTATCTCTCCAAAACGGGTGTTATAGTTCCTCTCTAAAATCTTAAGTCCCTTTTCCCTGAGGTAAGAAGCAGATCTCTCCTCAGCGCTCGCTCCATTATTTCTCACTCTATCACTTCCTCTATCGTTATGCTGGGCTCCGTTGAAAGATCAAGCTCAACCGGAAGATCAAGTTCCTTCCCTTCGGAACTCTTAATTATCTTAACCACAGGCCTCATAGGGAGCCCTCTTTTTACCTGAGAGACGACAGCTATTTCACCAGTAGACAGTCTTACCGTGGTTCCAATAGGATACACAGCAACATTTTTCAAGAAAGCTTCAACGATTTCTTTATCGAAGAAGGTGCCTGACATCGCCATTAAAGCCTCCACCGCCTCGTTGGGCTTAACTCTGGATTGAAAAGGGGATCCGGAAACGAGGATATCATAGACATTGACAACAGCAGCGACCTTAGCAAGTTCATGAATTTGGGAACCGGATAAACCCCGTGGATATCCTTTTCCATCCAGCCTCTCGTGATGCTGATAAACCACATGAGCAGAAAGAAGAGAAACCCCCTGAGCGTTTTTAAGAAGCTCATATCCAGTAACCGGATGCCTCCTTATAAGGGGATTTTTTTCCTCCTCAAGCAGCTTTTGGACGGAAAGGATCGCATCATCGAGGAAAGCCTTACCTATGTCATGCATGAAAAGCCCCAATCCAAGACAGAACAGCTTGTCCGTCTTATAGCCAAGCGTTAAGCCAGTCATCATGCCTAATACCGTCGTATTTACCATATGTCCATAAAGAAAGTCATCCAAGCTTCTGATATCTATGAAGCTATATACCGCCTGCTTTGTCCTGAAAACTTCCTGGAGAAGTGAGTTAACGATAGATTTGACTCGTTCAAGATCCTCACTTATATCTATTTCGCTAATCTTCCTGTTATAAAATCTCCCCTCTCTCCTAACCTTAAGAACTATTCTTCGCGCTTCTTGAATCGCCATAGTTCTAACCTTGTCCAGTATAAGATCCTCCGCCTTTATATCCTCTATCATCTTTTCCTCTATATATATAACTGGTATACCTATCTTAAGAAGCCTCTCTATATGTCTCTTCTCAAGAACCATCCCCCTTCTTAAAAGGGGTCTCCCATCCGATGTATAAACCGTCTTACCAACAACCATACCCTCTTCAAGCCGCGTTACAGGAACACACTTCACGCTACACCACTTCCTCCCTAAGCCTATATATAAAGGCAAGCACCTCCGCCACCGCCTTATAAAGCTCAGGCGGGATCTCATCACCTATATCTACCTTCAGAAGAAGCTCAACGAGATCAGGGTCCTCATATATGGGGATGTCATACTCCCTTGCTATTTCTATAATCTTCTCGGCTATTTTCCCTTTTCCCGAAGCAATCACACGAGGAGCCCTGTCCTCGCGCTCATCGTACTTTAGGGCAGCTGCCTTCCTTAAATCACTCATATTCTTAAATCCAACCCCTCGCTTTCGATTTCCCGGCTTAGGACCATGGGCCTTGATGACAGACCTCCTACCTTATAGCCTGCAGATTGAAGACTGGAAAGTAGCTCCGAAAGCCTTCTTCTTAAAGCGAATAATGTCTTTTCATTTTCAGCTTCAAATGTTATCCATATCTTACCTCTAAAGAGGTAAAAGAGCACCCTTATCTTTCCAAGGGTTTTAAGCTCAAGTATAAGCTCATACTTTTCTTCCTCTCCCTTTGAAGATCTTAAAGCCTTATGCTTTTTAAGAAGCGGTATTGATAGATCTCTTTCCCCAGAAAGCAGAGGAAACCAGAGATATATGAACCATGCTTCTTCCCTTGATGGCAAGCTTAAAAGCCTTGGCAAGAATATCCACCCCAGAAGCCTAACGGAATCCGGTTCTCCAGCTCTAAGCAAAAGCTCGCTCAGTCCTCCAAACTTCAAGATCCCACTCTTGGAAAGAAAGTTCGCTATAGCACTTGAAAGCTCCCCATCAACTTTAGGAATTATGGATTTAAGAAAAGCCCGTAGACTTTCATCTCCAGAGAGCAACATTTTAAGGATGAGCTCTCTCAAGCTCGAAAGATCCCCAAGGCTGAGAAGAAACTTCAGCAACCCGGATGAAAAACCAAGCTTAAGCGATAAAAATCTAATAAGTTCAAGCGAAAAATATGGATCCAAGCTGTCTGAAATAAGCTTCGCTAAGAGTCCAACATCTCCCCTCTTAAAACTAACCCCAAGAGATCTTAAAAACTTATATGAGAGTCTCGCTTCCGGGGTATCCCTAACGCCAAGCTTAAAAAATCCCTCATCAATATCTTCCTGAGAGAGAAGCTGAAGATGAAGCTTATTCCCTGATAGCCCCTTCACCCATAGAGAGACCCTGCTCCCCGGCTTAAGAAAAACTTTACTTTCCGCAGGAAAAACGACATCACCTACTTCAAGCAGAGGCATATTTCCCGCCTTGCCAACGACCCTCCCCTCTATAACCTTCCCTTTAAGCGGTAAAAGCCTGCTTAGAACCTCACGCGACGCACTTAACCTGAGTAAACTCAAATCATTTCACCACTCCTTTAAAGGAAAGTCTATGGATTGGCGAAGGACCATAACGCATGATAGCTTCTCTGTGTTCCCTCGTGGGATATCCCTTATGCTTGGCAAAGCCATATTGAGGGTAAATTTTGTCCCAAGCACACATTATCCTGTCTCTTATCACCTTAGCGACTATTGAAGCGGCTGATATAACCGTATATTTGCTATCCCCCTTGGGTATCGCTTTTTGAGGAATATTTATGTCAGGTATGGGGTGAATGCCATCCACAAGTACGAGTTCAGGAACCAAGGTAAGCTTTAGGACCGCCTTTCTCATAGCTTGAAGAGATGCCCAGAGAATATCGTTAGCATCTATCTCACGTGGACTAATGAGGGATATGCCTATAGATAGAGCTTCTCTCCTTAATAGCTCAAATAGCTTCTCTCTCTTGAGCGGACTCAGGCACTTCGAGTCTTTTATTTCCTCATTATTATATCCCTTCGGCAATATAACAGCAGCTGCTACCACGGGACCTGCGAGAGGCCCTCTACCTGCTTCATCAACCCCCGCCACGAGGAGGGAGTTCAAGCGTAAACCTTCCAAGCCTTCCATCTCTAAAATTCTTAAGAAGAACGCTTGCTGCCTTTTCTAAATCAAGCTCTCCCCCTTTCTTTAAAAAACCTCTCTTGATCGCTATATCCTCAAGACTAACCTCCAGGGAGAGCTTCTCTATTAGCTTTTGAGCGGGAAGAACAAAACTATCCCATATAACATCCTCTTTCAAACACCCCAACCAAGTTAAAGTAAGCTTCGTATCATCACTAAGCTTCGGGGAGAGTATACCAGGCGTGTCAAAGAGAACGCCCCATCCGGCTTTGAACCAAGTTCCTCCCCGGGTTATGCCAGGAACCGCTCCAACCTGCGATTTTCTCTTCCCCAACAGACGATTTATAACCGACGATTTGCCAACGTTCGGAACTCCAACCACGATCACCTTAGCCATCTTAAGGGTTCTAAGCCTCCTAAAAAGGGTCTTAAAACCGCCTCCTGTTTTCGCGCTTACCGCGATAGCCTCATCCTTAAAGTAATCAAGCCATTTCCTTGTAGCTCGATCATCCGCAAGGTCAGCCTTATTCAAAAGCTTCCAGGCAATTTTGCCGGTAGGTGGGTTCCATGAGGGGAGGGTGGAAAAAGGGGCTCGTGCATCCAGAACGATCAAGATAAGGTTCGAAAACCTAACCGCATTTTCGAGTAGCTGTCTTCCCTTGGCTATATGCCCCGGATACCAGCTCCTCCGCCTCATTTGATAACGCCAATTCTCGAGGGAGGCCAGTATCTAAAGACGGCTTTTCCTTTTATGTTTCCCCTTGGCAAGAACCCCCAGTATCTACTATCCTCGCTGTTAGGCCTGTTATCCCCAAGCACAAAGTAGTACCCCTTTGGTACCGTAACGGGAGGCATGTTATAAAAGTCTCGTCGAGCAACATAAGGCTCTTTTAACCTCCTCCCATTCACATAAACATAACCATTCTCCATCCTCACCACTTCCCCACCTACCGCTATTACTCTCTTTATCAAATCCTTAGAGGGGTCCAAAGGGAACTTGAAGACGACTATATCCCCTCTTTGGGGATCAGTAAAGTAGTAATAAAACTTCAGAACGAGAATCCTATCACCCGGCTCAAGGGTTGGAACCATCGATGAAGAAGGAATATAAAACGCTTCAACGACGAAGGTTCTTATCAAAAGAGCCAGTATGACGGCAAATACGATGGTTTCAGCGATCTCACGCCAAGCCGACTTCTTCCTCACTTCCTTCATACTAAGAGTTAGCTCCTTCTCTCCTTAAGACGCGCGGCTTTCCCAACTCTCTCCCTCAGATAATAGAGCTTAGCCCTGCGAGCCCTTCCCTTCCTCACCACCTCTATTTTCTCAATAACGGGAGAATGTAGGGGGAATATTCGCTCTACTCCTATTCCCCCGGAAACTTTCCTGACCGTAAAAGTTTCCCTTAGCCCACCATGAGAGCGAGCTATAACCACGCCCTGAAAAACCTGAACCCTTTCTCTTCCACCCTCTTCAACTTTCACATAAACCTTCACGGTATCTCCAGGGCGAAAATCGGGAATATCGCTCCTTAAAAACTCCTTCTCAACCTCCCTAATTACGGGATCCATGTCTTCACACCTCCTTAAACGCTTTTAAAAAGTCTATCCAGAACCACGGACACCGCAGATCTCACCGAGAGGTGATTATAATCGCTTTTCCATTCTATAGGTTCCAAGACATAATCCGACCAGCCTTTTACCTCCTCCGCAAGTCCCCAGCCTGTTCCAAAAAGGAGCAAAAGAGGCTTTTCCTCGAGAAGCAGCTTCCACTTAAGGTCCTGAAAGGATATCACACGCGAGGAAGCAATCGCACTCGTTGAAACTACTATAGGCTTTTTCCTTTCTCTCTCCTCTATTCTCCTCACCGTTTCCTCAAGCGATGGGACAGGTTTCACCCTCTCTAAGGCTTCCTTTCTATCGGGATTAAGGAGCGCGCCTACTCCCTTGGTCCAATGCTCCACGATTCTTTTAACTATCTCTCTCTGAGCCCGTACGGGAGTTATTATAAAGAATCTCCTTACACCATAGGTTCTGCAACAACGCGATATATCATGTATGTCAAGATTAGCCACAGTTGTAGTTATTATCTCCCGGTGCTGATTGTAAACTGGATAGTGCACAAGCCCCACATAAAATCCCTTTTCCATGTATTTCCGCAACGATATCTTATCGATAAGCTCTGGCCGTCTCTTAAACGTTCTACGTAAAGCCTCTCTTTTTCTCCACCTCTCTACCTCACCGTGATCTCCAGAAAGCAAAACCTCTGGAACCTTAAGTCCCTTAAACTCTCTCGGCCTCGTGTAATGCGGAAAATCCAGCAATCCATCATAAAAAGAATCTCTCCTTGGAGAATCCTCACAACCGAGCACGCCGGGAATAAGTCTCGAAACGGCATCTATTATAACCATTGCGGGGATTTCCCCTCCGGTCAAAACGTAATCCCCTATTGAAATCTCCTCATCCACAAGCTTGGTTATCCTCTCATCTATACCTTCATAATGACCACATATAAGAAGAAGATGTTCCCTTTCCGAAAGCTCTTTAGCCAATTCCTGATTAAATATCCGACCCTGAGGTGAGAGAAGAATTCTATAAGGCTTACCTGGTACGCTCTCTATCGCTCTCCAGAAGGGCTCAACCTTAAGAAGCATACCTCCTCCTCCACCGTAGGGATATTCATCAACGATCCTATGTTTATCGGTAGCGAAATCCCGAGGATTATGAAAAAAAACCTCTATTAAGCCCTTCTTGAGAGCCCTATTCAATATACTACAACCTATAACGCCCTCAAACATCTCGGGGAAAAGAGTTATAACATCGAATCTCATTCCAGAAGCCCCTTCATAGGCTCTATTATCATTATTCCCTTTTTAAGGTTCACTTCCCTTACTACTCTCTTCAACGCGGGTATCATATACTCCCGCTGTTCACCCTTAACTTGAAAAACATCATTAGCGCCGGTCCTTATTATATCAACCACCCTGCCCAAACGCTCTCCCTGAACGGTGTAAACATCAAGGCCTATTATCTGATGAAAGTAATATTCTCCCTCTTGTAAGGGAGGAAGCTCCTCCTCCCTTACCTTTATAAGAGCCCCTACGAGCTTAAGGGCTCTCTCCCTCGAATCGCATCCCTTCACCTTAAGGAGTATAAATCTATCTCCCATCGAAACGCTCTCCAGATCTCCCTCGAAAACTACATTATCTTCCTCATTATAAAAGACAAACCTCTTCCTTTCCTTAAACCTCTCCGGGAAATCTGTTAATGGCATGATCTTAAGGACGCCTTTCAAGCCGTGAGCGCTTATAACCTTACCTATAGCTATCAGACCTCTTCTTCTCCTTCTCATTCCTCCGGAGACAGAAGCTCTATTATTACCTTTTTACGACTTTTGACGCCAGCTGCTCGAGAAAGCTCCCTTATAGCCCGGATCAAACGCCCCTTTCTCCCTATGACCTTACCCATGTCATCCTTCTTAACGGAAACCTCAACCAAGACGGATTTCTTACCCTCTAAGGTCGTTACCTCAACCTCATCGGGATGATCAACCAGCGACCTCACCAGAAACGCCACCAGATCCCTCACCTACAGCACCTCCAGCACTTTTTGCCCTCTTCCGAGCCTCCTTAGCTTCGCAGAATTTATCCCAAACGCCCACCCTCGAAAGTAAACTCTTAGCGGTCTCAGAGGGCTGAGCTCCCCTCTCAAGCCAAAGCAAAGCCCTCTCTTCATTAACTTTTATGACAGGAGGTTCGGGAAGAGGGTTATAATACCCTAAGATCTCGATAAACTTTCCATCTCTCGGCGCTCTCGCATCCGCAACAACTAAGCGATAAAAGGGCTTCTTCTTGGCACCCATTCTCATGAGCCGAATCCTAACCATTTCAAACACCTCCTTCAGGTATCAGTTTAAAAGAACGGTAGCTTCATTCTCGCACCGGGCTTTGAAAGCCTCTTAAGCATATTCTTAACCTCGTTATATTGTTTCAAAACCTGGTTAACGAGTTGGACCGAAGTACCGCTCCCCTTAGCTATTCTTCTTTTTCTGCTCCCCTTTATTATCTCGGGCCTTCTCCTCTCCTCCGGTGTCATTGAGAGTATTATAGCTTCTATATGTTTAAGTTCCTTCTCTCCAACGCTCACATCCCCTATCTTCCTTCTGATCTTTAAAAAGCCTGGTATCATTTCAAGTATCTGATCCAAGGGCCCCATATCCCTCATCTGCCGAAGGTATTCAAGCATATCCTCCATGGTAAACTCTGCTCTCTTTACCCTCTTGCTCAGCTCCTTAGCTTTTTCTTCGTCTATAGAAGCGGATATCTTCTCAACTAAGGTGGCAACATCTCCCATCCCAAGTATTCTTGAAACGATTCTATCAGGATGAAAAGGCTCTATATCATCTATTTTTTCCCCCGTGCCAATGAATTTTATCGGTTTACCGAGAACGTGGGTTACAGATAGCGCCGCTCCTCCCCTCGCATCGCCATCAAGCTTGGTAAGTATAACCCCCGATAGATCTATCGCTTCCATGAAAGCCCTTCCGACCTTAAGCGCTTCCTGCCCCATCATGGAATCTATAACAAGTAAAACTTCCTGAAAGCTAAAGCGCTTTCCAAGCTCCTCGAGCTCAGAAAGCATTTCCTCATCTACATGAAGTCTTCCCGCGGAGTCAACTATAACCACATCGCAACCGAGCTCCTTAGCAGAGCTTATTCCCCGAGAGACCGCATCAAGGGGGGTCTTACCTCCCACCACCTGACACCCAATTTTCCCTGCAAGGATTTGAAGTTGCTCCCTTGCCGCCGGTCTTTTAACATCCGCAGCTACCAGAACGGACCTCCTGCCCTCCCTTTTAAGCAAATTAGCGATCTTAACAGCCGTTGTCGTCTTGCCAGAACCCTGCAAACCAACAAGCATGTAGAGAGAGGGAGGCTCATGAGCAAAGCTCAATCGTGGGGATCCCTCTCCACTCATGACTTCAAGAATCTCTTCATACAAAATCTTTAAAACTTGATCTGCTGGGCTTATGCTTGAGAGCACATCTTGTGATAGAGCTCTCTCCCTCACCTTGGATAGAATTTCCTTAACCACTTTGTAGTGAACGTCACCCTCAAGGAGAGCAAGCCTTATCTGCCTTAAGGCCGAGTCCACATCCTTCTGGGAGAGCTTTCCTTTCTTCCTCAAAAAGCCTATTATTCCCTCAAACCTCTCTCTAAGACGCTCAAACAAGAATCCCACCCCGCTCAAGCAGGTTATTCAGGTTCTCCACTATATCCTTAAGCTTCGTTCTCTTCTCACCCGAGAGATCCTCACACAGCGAAAGAAGCTCACTTTTTATCTTCTCGAAAGCCCTCGTTTGAACAAGAAACCTTTCAACGAGATTAAGCTTCTCTTCTACTTTCTTAAGTCTTGCTAAGCCTCTCTTCAAGGTATAATGAACTGCCTGCCTGCTTATGCCAAGATCTCTCGCTATCTCAGCAAGCGAGAGATCATCCTCATAGTAAAGCTTAAGGATTTTCCTCTGATTGGGGGTCAAAAGCCCACCATAGAAATCGATCAAAAGGCAAATAAAAAAACGCTCCATACGAGCCCTCGTCAAGTTAATTTCCTTTACAGCCTTCCAAATTATAAGCTCACTTATCGCTTATGTCAACCTTTTTATCGAAAATCGGTAGACGAACCTTTACCCCCAAACCATCAAGGTTTATTATTCTAACTTCAACACCATAAGCTCCTTTTAAACTTTCATCTCTCGTAATTGGAGACGAAAAAATCCCAAGATAAGGAGCTCTACCCATAAGAACTATATCCAGAACCAAAAATGGAAAAGCAAGCAAGCAAACCTCCTATAGTCTTAAGCAGGGTAGTTTTATCAACACCATTAGGTCCCCAATACGCAGAGTATCTCTTCACCTTCAATAAAAAGCTTATACTGCTGAGGATAAAGCGATCATGTCCACAGTCAATATCTAGCTTTACTTTCTCTCCCACCATATAAAAGCCCACCTTATATTAGAACCGACTCTCCACGTAAGAAAGCCATTCCGCTCGGTCAAGAATTTTAAGAGATAGTACCTTAGTCTACGTATCTCGTCCTCCGAGTTGAGGTTAAGTCTCCATATCCAATCTCCCAAGGCATCCTCAAAGCTACCATATCTCCTTCCCATACCGCTATCAACGATTTCCACGTTTGCATATATTCCCAGATCATAAAGAGTATTATAGACGTAAATATAGTTTGGCTTAGAATCGTATTCTCCTCCGAATATCTTATATAGCTTCTCCTCATACGGCTGATTCCCAAAAATGGAGCATATTATATAAACGCGTTTCTTAGCCGCCTCGTTTAGCTTGATCAATGTACCCTTAAGATCCCACTTCAATCTTTTCTTTCCCTGATCTTCACACTCCACCGCACTTATCATTTCAAGCGATCGAGAAACCAAAACTACATCATGTATTGATATATCTTTTCCAACAATCACATCTTGCCACTTACCCTTAAAGAAAGCGATATTATCAACTTTCTCCTCACGAGCATACTCGCGAGCTCGGGAAAGCATCTCCTCAGACATATCAAGAGCAGTCACGCTTTTCGAGATCTTTGCTAAAGGAACGGCAAGCGTCCCCGGGCCACTACCCACATCAAGCACAGTCTCACTTCTTGAAACCTTTATTCTCCGCAGAGCTTCCTTAACAAAGTGGCTTCCCCTCGAAAATCTACCAAGCCTATGTGATCCCTTCTCATCCCAATCCTTTAGGCTTCCCCTTTCATCAACTACAACAAAAAGAGAAGCAGATCTCTGCCAAAGCTCATTCCAGTTCACTTACCAAGCAACCTCCTTCAGATCTTTTCCCAGAATATCCTATTTCTAAGTTCAAAGTTACCCATCTGGATAGAGCTTGGTGACGAGCTATATAATTTCTGAGGATAATCAGCAGATGGATGGCTCCTAACACACGAAACATACAGGCAAGCATGTTTCCGTGGTAATCGGGAACCTACCAGCATGCGAGCGATATGTGGAGTGGATATACCGAGAGCCTTGGCATCATCCTCCCCCAGAGAGAACGCTAATCCTCCACCGAATAACTAAAAGAAAACCCACACCAAAAAGCATAGGGAGGATGACCATGAATATATCCTCAATGAAAACTGATGAAGGTAAGCCCATCAACCGGAAAGCAAGGCTTTCATTTTTAGGTCATTATCCCTGTTGAAAAAAGGCACATAAATCCTTCTCCCTGCAAATAGCTCTCAAACTTTCCAACGAATCTTCAAGAGAATTATAACTTTTCACTATCGGCATGTCAAATTTGACTTTATAGAAAGCGCTATGCTATCCTTTGAAGCGAAAGTAGCCATTTTAAGAGGGAGGGATGGAAATGAGAAAAGTGTTAGCAATTGTAATTTTTGTGATGCTTCTAATTACAATGCCAGCGTTCGCCAAGGAAATAGAGCTTACGGGAGCGGGTGCTACCTTCCCTTATCCATTTTACTCAAAGCTTTTCTCAATCTATAGCCAGAAAATGGGAATTAAGATAAATTATCAAGCCATAGGGTCCGGTGGAGGGATAAGACAGCTTCTTAACAAAACGGTCGACTTTGGAGCCACAGATGCACCTATGAGCGATAAGGAGCTTAAGGAAGCTGGATCCCCAATAGCTCACATACCGACCTGCTTAGGAGCGATAGTAATCACCTATAACCTTCCGGGAAACCCTAAGCTAAAGCTAACCGGTGAAATCCTTGCAGATATATTTCTCGGAAAGATAGGAAAATGGAATGATCCCAGAATAAAAGAGATAAACCCGGATATTAAGCTTCCTAACATGAATATAACCGTTATACACAGGTCAGACGGTAGCGGAAGCACCTTCATATTAAGCAAGTTCCTAAGCAAGGTGAGCGGTGAGTGGAAGAAAAAAGTAGGCGTGGGGAAAGCGCTAAGATGGCCCACGGGGTTGGGAGGAAAGGGAAACCCGGGAGTGGCAGGACTGATAAGACAAATTCCGGGAAGCTTAGGATATGTTGAGCTCGTTTACGCTCTTCAGAGTAAGATGCCGTTTGCCTCGATTAAAAACGCAAGCGGGAAATTCATAGAGCCCTCTATAGAATCGGTTAGCGCCTCTGCACAAACCGATATACCGGCGGACACGCGTGTAGATCTCACGGATACAAAAGCTCCGGATGGATACCCGTTAAGCAGTTTCACCTGGATAATAGTCTACAAGGAGCAGAAGTATAACGATAGAACGAAAGAAAGAGCGGAAGAGCTCGTTAAACTACTCTGGTGGATTATACACGATGGGCAGAAACACGCGCCCGAGCTTTCTTACTCCCCTCTGCCCGAAAGCGCCATCAAAGTTGCAGAGAGCGTCATAAAATCCATAACATATGAGGGCAATCCTATACTTAAATAACCGCTCCAATTATAAGATCGTTTACGTTCGTTCCCGTAGGACCCGTTATGATTAAATCACCGCTCGCTTTAAGGGCGTTATAGGAATCATTATTCGCCAGATAGTTTTCCGGATCAACACCCTTAGACAGCATCCTATTGAAGCTATCGCCATCAACTATTCCTCCCGCTGCGTCAGTGGGACCATCCGTGCCATCGGTTCCCGCCGCAGCGATAACTACTTTATCCATTCCCTTTATCGAGATCGAAGCAGATAAGGCGAGCTCCTGACACCTTCCTCCCTTACCATTCCCTCTAACATGAACGATGGTCTCTCCACCAAGGATAATCATACACGGAGGCGATACCGGATTAGACGATCTTCCTATCTCTTTTAAGATCTCCGCAAGGAATCTCCCAGCCTCAGAAGCCTCACAGTTAAGCGTGGAAGTAAGAAAGAGTGTCCTATAACCAAGCTCTCTCGCCCTTTCAATCGCGTATTTACAGACCAAGCTAACGCTCCCTATTATCACGCTCTCGACATTATCAAGTTTTTTCGGAGTCTCGGGTATTTCCCCTTTAACCCCCTTGAGAATAACCTCCCTTACAGAGGAAGGAATCTCGTCCATGAGATTATACTTTTCTATAACCCTCAGGGCATCCTCATAAGTGGTCTCATCAGGATAAGCAGGACCAGAAGCTATAGAGTCAAGGCGGTCCCCGAGAACATCAGAAAGAGCAAGCGTATATATAAAAGCAGGGTAAGCGATCTCAGCAAACCTCCCTCCTTTAACTTTAGATATATGTTTTCTAACCATGTTTATCTCAACTATATCAGCCCCAGATCTTAAAAGAAGCTCATTAACCTTTCTCAAATCATCCAGGCTAACACCCTCTATCGGATATTCAAAGAGAGCGGATCCTCCGCCTGACACGAGAAAAAGAAGCCTGTCATTCTCACCAAGCGATGAGGCAAGCTCTATTGCCTTCTTCGTTGAGGATATCGTATTCTCATCGGGAACGGGATGCCCCGCTTCATAGACTTCAACGCCCTCTATTTCCCCAAGCGAATGACCATACTTGGTTATTACCACTCCCCTCTTTATTTTCTCACCGAGCAGATCCCTCGCAGCCTTAGCCATTCTCCACGCAGCTTTCCCCATAGCAACGAGATAAAGATTTTCCACTTCCTCAAGATTCTCCTTCCTTATGGCATCCTTAACCGCCCTATCCGGAAGAACCTTTTCGATAGAAAAGTTAATAACGCTTAAAACATCATCCCTTAACCCCATTTTATACTTCCTCCTTTCCTCAAAGAGTAGCCTCTTCTTACTTCAGAGCGGAGGTCAATCTCTCAAATTCCTTCTTCATTGCCTCATTGTAAAAGACCGGTATTTCCGGGATCTCTATGCTTAAAAGCGCCTCAAATCTCTCCTTCCCAGAGCGAATAAGCTCCATCAACCTTCCGCTCGTTCTAACTGTCCTGAAGGTGTTTTCCGCAACGAGGTAATCCTCTCTCAAAGCCTCAAGCCTTTTTTCAAAAACCATCTTTTGAGACCTGAGATACTCTTTATAAAGCCTCACTACCTTAAGCGTTAGCTCATTCGACCTTATATTCTGCTTCAGCAAAGCAGCGTTTTCTGCAGAGCGCGCTCCTTCAAGCTCAGCCTTAGCCTCCTCTATAAGCATAGAAGCAGTTTTTTCTATTTCCTCGAGCTTCGGAAGATAGACGCTTTCTACTTTTCTCACTTCACGTTCATAAAGGGTAATGACAAGTCTCAAAAGGAGAACGTGTATCCCATAGTATTTCTTCGCGATTACCAAATTCTCTTCCCCTCTCCTTTGCATAAGCCGTCCCAGCTGGGCTTCCAGAAACTTCACGTTATTAATGAGGGAAACCATCTGAACGATATCATCCGCCATGACGCTTTTTAAAAGGGACCTCATCTGCTCTTCTGAAAGGTTTAATCCCATTTTTCTGAGCTCGTTAATAAGCTTCCTCTCTATTTCCTCCACCGCTTTCTCTTTATCTTCTATCTCACGTTGAAGCTTTTCTACTTTCCTCCTATAATCCTGCTTGGTTTTCTTATAAAACTCATACCATCTCTTACTCGACGGAGCCAACAAAGCTTTGGTCTCGTAATCCGCTACTTTTACGCGAAGATTCTTTACTTCTTCCTCAATTTTTATTACCTCTTTCCTATACTCGCTTGCCCTCGAATTTATAAGAATCGCAAGAAGATCATTTATGATAGCATCAAGCTTTTCATCATACGTTTTAAAGACAAGCTCTTTAACGCTCTGAACCAGGCTCTTTTTCTCATTCTTCCCCTCAGTTTCAAGCTTTTTCTCCAGATAATTTACCGCCCTATCAAGCTTCTTAAGAGCTTCAGACGCGATCTTAGACGCAAAACCCTCATTGTCAGCAGCAAAAAGTGGACTTTCAAATATCCAGAAAATCACGAGAGAGAAAAAGAGCAGAGCAATAATCCTTTTCGCACCGTTCATTCCACGGCACCCCCATTCGCTATTTTAACATAATTTGTGATATAATTTTTCTACCATGGAGGAGCTGGTTGACAGAATAAAGCGGGAAGGTAAGGTAATAAGCGATACGATACTGAAAGTAGATAGCTTCCTTAATCACAAGGTTGACCCCTTTCTCATGAAGAAAATTGGCGAGCGGTTCGCAGAGATCTTCGAAAATGAAAGGATCACAAAGGTAGCAACGGTTGAGGCCTCGGGGATATCAGCGGCGATCTTTACCGCTTTAGCGCTTAAAGTCCCCCTCATTTTCGCGAGAAAGAGAAGACCCATCACCCTCGGCAGAAAAATATACGAGAGAAAGATTACTTCAAGAACCAAGCTTAATGAAACCATCATTACATTATCGGGAGACTACATAGACGAAACAGACCGAGTGCTTATAATAGATGACTTTCTCGCAACTGGAGAAACGATAAAAGCTCTGTGCGATATGATAGAGGAGTCTGGCGCATCAGTAGCCGGGATAGGTATATGCATAGAGAAAACCTTTCAGAAGGGGAAAGAGCGCCTTAAGAAATACAGGATCGAATCCCTTGCTAAGGTAGAATCGCTAAAGCCCTTAAAAGTAAGATGATAATAAAGCTGATCTTGCCCGAAGAACCTATTGATTACGAGGAATGCTTTAATTTACAAAGAAATCTCGTTGAGAAGGTTTTAGATAAACCGGAAACCGGTTATCTTCTGCTTTTAGAGCATACCCCCGTTTTAACGCTCGGCAGAAGAGCTAAAAGAAATCATATCCTGGCTTCCGAAGAAACTCTTAGAAAAGAGGGAATAAAAGTTGTTGAGACGGATCGAGGCGGAGACATAACCTATCATGGACCGGGACAGTTGATATCCTATCCAATCATATGTTTGGATTGCGGTGTAAAGGAATATGTCTGGAGGCTTGAAGAAGCTATTATAAGGGTTCTTAATGCATACGGCATCAAGTCAGGAAGAAAGAAAGGTTACCCCGGCGTATGGGTAGATGAGCGAAGAAAGATAGCCTCCATAGGCATCGGAATCAGGCGAAGAGGAAAGATATGGGTGAGTTATCATGGGACCGCCTTTAACGTTAGCCCCAATCTAAGGCACTTTTTGCTTATAACCCCCTGTGGTTTAAGCGGAGTAGAAATGGTCTCTATCAAAAGCTTAACCAGAAAATCACCCTCTATGAAGGAAATCAAGCATCTTTATGCAGAAGAGTTTAAAAAGCTATTTCCCAAATATGAAATGATACCATCTCCTCTGGATGAGTTTTCTTATCCTCGGTAAAGCCCTGTAAGCCGCTTCCTCACCAAACGCTATGATTTCAGGAGCTTTATTAAAGTCGCCCGATTGTATTTCATCCACCCTCGGTCTTATAACGACATCAACATAGGGCTGATTCAGCTCATCCTCGGTTATTCTCCTGAACATTATATCTATAGCCTGAAGTAGAACCTCTTTTGAGGGAGGAGGCGGAGGCTCTTTCACTTCCTTTCTACTCTCGAGTCCCAAATTCCCCTCGCCTCTTTTGCGCTGGAAAATGCCATTCCAGATTCTTCTCCAAATAGAAGAACAGCCACGCTTATATCTCTTAAGCCTGAGTCCAAGACCCGGAGAGACATCCACGCCTATTATAACTTCCGCTCCCATCTCCTTGAGAACGTCCACTGGAACGGGATCCACAACCCCACCGTCCACGAGAAATCTTCCATTGAGATAAACCGGAGAGAATACGCCCGGTATGGCAATTGATGCTGAAAGAGCGAGAAACATATCCCCTCTTCTAAAAACCACCCTCTCTCCGGAAAACAAATCGGTAGCGACAATAGCGGTGGGTATGGTGAGATCTTCGATAACCCTTCCCTCTAACCTATTTTCAAGAAAGGCAAGAACCTCTTCTGGTTCAGGGGTTCTGAATTTCGGCATAAATAGCGTCATTAACTTTAGAATATATCTCCAGTTAAAGCTATATACAAGCCCCTCAATATCTTTCGCCCCTTCTCTTCCCGAAGCATAGCAGACTCCCACGATAGCCCCTATGCTCGAACCGGCGATAAAGTCAATCGGTATTCCTTCTTTCTCCAGAACTTTCAAGACCCCTATATGGGCAAGCCCTCTCGCAGATCCCGCTCCAAGGGCGATCCCAACCTTACGATATCCCTTAGCCATTTTTTAAAATTATATCATGCAAGAAAAAATCTTGACATAATTATAAGGATATAATATCCTGAGAATAACTATACATCTTTTAACAGAGGTGGAAAAAAATATGAGAAGAAGAATTGAAGCCATATCAAAGTTCCTCTTCATTCTTTCCATGATAGTCATGGTCTCCTTAGAAGGAGTAGTTTTCTATAATGTGATACTAAGGTATATATTCAGAAGGCCAACCTTTTGGTCAACTGAGGTAACCTCCTTAATGCTGGTGATACTGACCTTCCTCGCCATAGCCGAAATAGCCAGAGGAGATAGACACATAAAGTTTAGTCTTATAATTGACAGGCTTTCTCCAAAAAGCAGAGGCATCCTTAAGCTAATCAGCTCCCTATTTGGAATCCTGTTTGCGACCTTTTTAGCGTGGGAAGGAGGAAAAGCCACACTGATGGTTTACCTGAAGGATATGCATACCCCGTCACTCCTTGGAACTCCCTTATATGTATTCTACATATTCCTACCTATAGGAGCGATAGCCCTCGGCGTTCAGCTAATAATCAACATAATAGATGAGCTTGAAAAAATTAAGGAGGGAAGCAAAACATGAGCTTTGATATGGCAGCGGTAATAGCCCTAAGCGCTCTCTTGATTCTCATGGCTCTTGGAACTCCCATATTCATATCCTTAGCGCTTTCCGGAATTATGGGCATCTATCTCATAACGGGAATTAAGGGGCTGTTTCAGCTTCCCGCATCCATACTATCTCAGCTTAACAGCTTTATACTGGTTGCCATTCCTCTTTACATACTTATGGGTGAACTCATATTCGTAAGCGGTATAGGGAGAGATATTTATAACGCTTTTAGCAAGTGGCTAAACAGGGTACCCGGGGGACTGGCAATAGCAACCATCTATTCTTCTGCCTTATTTGGAGCAATGTGCGGGGTAAGCATAGCGGGCGTTGCTGCTATTGGAACTATGGCTATACCTGAAATGCTTAAAAGGGGCTACGATAAGAAGCTTGCCGCCGGGGCGGTCGCGGCTTCCGGAGCGCTTGCGGTTCTGATACCTCCAAGCATTTCATTTATCCTATACGGCTCGCTTTCAGGAGAATCAGTGGCAAAGCTCTTCATCGGGGGAATAATTCCCGGTGTGATACTCGCAAGCATGATGGCGGGATACGTGCTAATAAAGGTAATGAGAAAACCAAACCTCGCTCCGAGGGAATTCGCGCATGTAAGCTGGAAGGAAAAATTCGCCTCGCTTAAGAGACTGTGGGCCGTGATCTTTCTTATAGTATTCGTCTTGGGAGCAATATACACCGGTATAGCCACTCCAACAGAAGCAGCCTCGATAGGCGTCGCGGGAGCTCTCATCATAACGATCGTTTACCGAACCATGAACTGGAAAACCTTCGTTTCCGCGGTCTCAAATGCGACAAGAGTAAGCGCCTCGCTTTTGATAATCTTAGCGTGCGCGTATACCTTCAGCCAGTTTCTTAACCTTATCAGACTTCCCGAGAGAGTAGCAAGATGGGCAACTGGAATAGAGCTTCCCGGAATAGCGGTCATACTTATATTTATGGGCGTTCTCATAATTTTGGGTTGTCTTATAGATGGAGCTTCTCTCATAATAGTCACTACCCCGATAATGCTACCTGCGGTTAAGGCTCTCGGTTTCGATCCACTATGGTTTGGAATTTTGATGGTACTAAACGTAGAGATAGCGGTTATAACCCCACCAGTGGGACTGAACTTATATACGTTAAAGAGTATAACAGATAAACTATCTATAGATGAGATAATAAGAGGGACAGCCCCATACATAGTCGTTGATGTAATCTGTCTTCTTCTCTTCGTCTTCTTCCCGTCCCTCGGGCTCTGGTTACCAAATACGATGAGATAAAGGGAGGTGAAAAAATGAGAAAGTGGATTTTCATCCTCGCGATCACCGGTTTGATTATTTCAGGATCTATAGCGTTTGCCAAAACCATAACATTTAATGTGGCATCACACGTTCCTCCAAGCTACAGGGATATTCTTCCGTTAGAACAAGCTTTCGTAGATGATATCAATGTAGCGGGAGGGGGAAGAATCAAGCTTAACTTCTATCACTCAGGCACGTTACTTAAGGTTAAGCAGCTTATCCCAGGCCTCGAAGCCGGAACCGCCGAGATAATCTTTCACACCACGTCGCATACGACCGGAAGCTGGCCCATAATGGGAGGACCATCATTACCTTTCCTATTTAAGAACTCCTATGACTTAAGAGAGCACCTTAAGATAGGACAGCCTCTCTTCAAGCTTATGAAGAAGGTTATGCTCGAAAAGCATGGTATCGTCTTTTTAGCTTACGGAGCCATGCCGATGGAATACATTTGGACCGCCAAGAAACCCGTTAGAAAGCCGGAAGACATGAAAGGTCTGATAATCAGAGTCGGAGGAGAAGCAGAAGCGGAAGCGGTAAAAGCTCTCGGAGGTTCTCCCGTATTTATGCCCTCCGCAGAGCTATACGAGGCACTTCAGAGAGGAACAATCGACGGCGTTATATGCTACCCTGGAACGATAGGTGGAAGATCCCTTCAGGAGGTTCTCAAGTACTGTACGAAGGTACCCATAAGCGCATATGGAAGAGGCATTTACATGAAGAAGGAAACCTGGGATAAGCTTCCAAAGGACGTTAAGAAGATCATTCTCCTTGCAGCATATAAGTATGACTATCGTCATCTGGAATATGCCGAGGAGGTACATAACAAGGAGCTCTGGCCCAAGTTTAAGAAGGCGGGCATGCAGGTTATAGAACCCCCACCCGAGGTAGTCAAGAGGTTCAGAGAGATCTGCAAGCCAACCTGGGAAAAATGGGTCAAGAAGGTCGGAGAAGAGCTCGGCAAAAAGTTTATAGAGCTTGCAACGAAATAGCAGCAAAAAGCACGGGGGCGGAAGGATATATATCCTTCCGCCCCCCTCATTAAGGTGAAAGGAGGAAAGAAGCGCTTGAAAAGGAAGCCCCCATGGATCAGAATAAGGCTACCCAAGGCAGGCAAAATGGAAGGCGTGAAGAAAATCCTTAGAAAATACAAACTTCATACCGTTTGTGAGGAAGCCAAGTGCCCTAATATATGCGAGTGCTTTTCTAAGGGTACCGCTACCTTTATGATACTCGGAGATATATGCACGAGAAACTGCGCCTTTTGCGCCGTGAAGAAGGGGACCCCCTTTCCGGTCGATGAAGAAGAGCCAATCAGAGTAGCACAGGCCTCAAAGGAGCTCGGATTAAGGTATGTCGTTATCACATCAGTCACGAGAGATGACCTTGAAGATGGAGGAGCAAGCATATTTGAAAGATGTGTAAGAGAACTTAAAAAGCTAAAAACCGTTGAGGGAGTGGAAGTTTTGATACCCGACTTTGAGGGGAAAGCGGATGCCTTAAGAAAAGTTGTGAGGGCTGAACCAACCGTCATCAATCACAATCTCGAAACCGTAAAGAGGCTCTACCCAAGGGTAAGACCAATGGCTGACTATGAAAGATCGCTTGAGCTCCTTAAGCGAGTAAAGAAGATGAATCCATCTATAATAACCAAGTCTGGGATAATGGTAGGCTTAGGAGAAAGCGGAAAAGAGGTTATCGATCTTATGAGAGACTTAAGAAGCGCAGAGTGCGATATAATAACCATAGGACAGTATCTCCAGCCCACGGGGAACCATCTACCCATTGAGAGATTTATCCCACCAGAAGAGTTCAAGCGATATGAAGAAATCGCTTACTCCTTAGGCTTTAAGCTTGCTTTCTGTGCTCCTCTCGTAAGAAGCTCCTATAGAGCCGAGGAAGCGTTAAACCTGCTGAGAGAAAGAGAGGATACATCAAGAGAAGTTCTTCCATAAGCTATGAGCTCGCTCACGAGCTTACCGGTTATAGCAGATAAACATATTCCATCTCCTTCATGCCCACATGCCAACACCAGCCCGTTGAGATTATCTATGATAGGCAAACCATCAGGCGTCCAGGGTCTCAAGCCTGCAAAGCTCCTTATTACTCTAATATCAGCAAGTACAGGAACAATGCTAAAAGCGGTTCTCGCCAAGCGCTCCAGAGCAGACGAAGAAACCCCTTTGTCATAACCCACGAATTCTCTCGTTGCCCCTATTAAAAAATTCCCATGATGCGTTTGTTCAAGTGCGAGTCCTTCCCCTCCACTGGTTTTTACACCATATTTCGCAACTATATACCGACTTGACATAATCGTGTGATTAAGCAACCTCTCTACCGGCTCCGTAACGAGAATTTGTCCCCTTCTCGGCTTTATAGGAATGGATATTCCGAGACTCTCTGAAACGATAGGAGACCACGCTCCCGCAGATATAACGACGATCTCAGCTTCGTAAACGCAATTTGCCGACGTTAAGATCTTAAAGCCATCATCATTGGAAAGCCTCTCTATTCTTAAAACCTCCTCTCCTTTGGCTATTTCCACCCCGTTTAAGCGTGCACCTTCAGAAAAGGCAAAGGTTAAAAACATAGGATTAATTTGACCATTTTGAGGAGAGCGCACCGCACCCGCGATATCGTGAGACAAAGAGGGCTCGACCTCCCTCGCTTCCCGTGGACTTAAAAAGTCTATTTCAAGACCCGTTGTTCTTCTCTGCTCCATCACAAACTTTTCCATAAATGGAAGGTGGCTTTGGTTTTCTATGACTATCATGCCAGGTAACTCTCTAAACTCAAAATCCAAGGGCAGGTTGCCTGAAAGCTTTTTAAGAATAGCAAAGCTTTCCAAAGCCATCTCAAGATGTATTCCACCCTTTTTAGAGAGAAGAGCCAATATACCATCACAAGCACCTGACGCTCCCCCCGCTATACCGTTCTTCTCTATTAGGATGATTCTTCTCCTCCTTTTTAAAATCGAGAGGTGATAAGCTATGGAACAGCCTATAACTCCGCCACCCACAATAGCAACATCGTAAATCCTCATGATCCTAAGCGAACCTCGCTTTCACCTTATAAACTAAAAAGGCTCCTCCCAGAACTGCCAAGGCGATCAAGAAGGAAAGAATCAAAGGCATTATAGGAAACGGCAGTAGCAAGGCTATGAAAAAGAATATGACCCTTTCTGGAAGAGAAAGATGCTTAAAAAACCACCCCTCAAGCGAAGAAGCCAAAAAGATAACCGATATAAAGGCAACAGCAAAAGTTAGAACTATTTCCGTAGCCGTTCCATTCATTATCAGAGCAGGTCTATAGACGAATATATATGGAACGATGAACCCAGCCAAAGCGAGCCTGAAAGCTGTAAATCCGGTCTTCAAGGGATCGGATCCTGCTAAACCCGCAGCTGCATATCCCGCTATAGCAACTGGGGGAGTTATAGCAGCGAGAATAGCGAAATAAAAGACAAAAAGATGTGTGCTTAATATGTCTACGCCGAGCTTAAGCATTGCGGGAGCGCCAACTGAAGCAGCTATGACATAAGCGGGAGTCGCAGGCAAGCCCATGCCAAGCATGATAGAGGTCACCATTATAAATATCAGTCCTATAAGAAGATATCCATGCGAAAGAGAAACTATGAGGCTTGAGAACGTCAGTCCTATACCGCTATTTGTAACGACCGATATTATGAGGCCAGCACCAGCACAAGCGACCGCCACCATGACCGCATTATAGGCTCCGTAAACCAAAGCGTTCCACAGCTTTTTAGGAGTCATCCATGTAGATCTCCTGACATAGCTCACCAGGATAGCCACTACTATGGATGCAAACGCCGCCATATAAGGGGTGTACCCTATTATGAGAAGATATAAAAGCACTGCCAGGGGAACGAGGAGATAAGCGGTCTTAAGCACGCTACCCCACGAAGGAAGCTTGCTTTTATCGACAGGTTTAAGGTCGTTCTTCACCGCCTCAAAGTGAACCATCATACCAACCGCGAAATAGTATAGAACGGCTCCTAAAGCTGCAGCTTTACATATCTGGATATAAGGAACGTTTATCATCTCAGCCATAACGAAGGCACCTGCTCCCATTATCGGTGGCATAAGCATCCCCCCAGTTGAAGCGGCTGCCTCAACTGCTCCAGCAAAAGCAGGCCTATAACCGAGACCCTTCATCAGGGGAATGGTGAACGTCCCCGTAGTATAAACATTAGCAACCGCCGCTCCACTTATCGTTCCAAACAGCCCACTCGAAATAACCGCTATCTTGGCGGGACCTCCCCGAGAACCTCCCGCAGCCCTACAAGCAAAGTCGGTAAAAAACCTTCCAACGCCGGTTTGATGAATCACTGAACCGAACAAAACAAAGAGAAAGACAAAAGTCGCCGATATCCCAGTTATCGATCCGTAAATGCCTTCATCCTTCAGCAGAAAAAAAGCCTCCATCCCATCGGAGAGAGACATTCCCTTAAAGTGAAAAGGACCAGGAATAACCTTGCCAAGGAAGAAAAGATAAGCTATAAAAACTACAGCCAACAGAGCCATCATTGGAGCAACTGCTCTACGCATAGCCTCTATGAGACATATCACGGCAATCGCCCCGAGAATTATCTGCACGGTGGTCAGGGGAGTTACGAACTCAAACCTTCTATTCAGCTCATCCACATAAACTATGCTATATATCGATGGCAATGTTGAGAGGATCGCAAGAACCCAGTCGAAGAAGGTAGGCTTATCATTAGGAGACCTCTTAGTGGCAGGAAAGAGAATAAAAGCAAGCGGTAATAAGAAGAAAAGATGCATCCCTCTCTGGACCCTGGGTTCAAAAACCCCAAACGCCGCTGTATAAAGATGAATCAGGGAACATACAGTCGCCCATCCACCAACGATCCATTTCAATCTTCCGGTAAGCTCTCTCAATTTTCCTCCTCCTCCGAAAAAGACGATAAACTAAACGATAACTATAAAAGAGGGCGGGAACAAGCCCCGCCCTCAATGAAGGGGCAAGAAGATCGAACCGCTATTTAAGGTATCCCTTTTCCCTGTAGTATTTCTCCGCTCCAGGGTGCAGAGGCCCACCCGTGTTTTTCCAGCCTATTTCTGGCTTAAAGGCCGCCATACTCGCGTGAATCTGCTTCAACCTGCTTACATTTTCACAGAGAACCTTGGTCAGCTTATAAACAACATCTACGGGAACCTTCCTGTAAGCCATAATAACGCTTGCCATACCGAGACTCCTTATATCCTTCTTGTTAGACGCCTTTGGATAAGCGGAATGAGGAACGATTATTACCTTATATCCCATGTCCTTAACGAGCTTATCACAAAGGTCATCCGGGAAATCCAAAAGATGAAGCTTTCTTCCCATGCTCATCTCAACAACCGCGGAAGCGGGATAAGCGAGCATGTTGAATACGAAACCGACATGCCTATCCCTAAAGAGGGTTACCTGTTCAGCATAGCCCGCGTAAAAGACCTTTCCTCCAGCCTTTTCTATATCTTTTACGCTCAAACCGTAGAAAGCAAGTATCTTATTGAATGAAAATTCATCTGCGCTCCCTACCTTTGTAACCGCTATTCTCACGGGTTTTCCCTTCTTTATTAGCTTTATAAAGTCCGCTATCGTGTGAACACCCGCATACTTGTCATCCGCGGCAACGAAGTTCAGAGGCGATGGAGAAAAATCCGCTCCAACCGTGGTTAAATCTGGATAAGCCCTCTTATATGGAAATCTTCCCTTAACTGCAGCGTTTATGAACGGAGACAAACCCCAGCCAAACGGCGTTTTTCCAGTACCAACTCTTATAGAATTAGCAACCCCAGCTCCTGGAAGGACTTTAATGTTGATATCAGGACACTTTTCCTTGACCAACTCCGCTATGCCCGCCGCCATGGTATACCATCCGCCTCCAACCGCTCCGGCACACCATTCATACGTAGCAGCAAAGGCAACACCAGATAGAGCCACGATCAATAGCCCCGCAACCACCCACTTCCTCATAACCGCTCACCTCCCGTGTTTTTAGAGATCCCCAGGATCTCGGCCAGCTTCCTGCCATCTCTTCCCCTTTTAACATCCACAACCGGTATCCTGGAAAAGGAAAGCTCCTCTTCGAGATTCACATCCACGAGCGCAGGCTCATACCCATTCTCGGTTCGCTTAAGATAAAAAGTAGAAACCGTTATGGCATTTATCCTTAAAGGATTCACAACGCTGAGCTCTCCTCCCCTTAAAATATGCCTCTTAAGTCTCAGATAGGTTCCAACCAGATCTTCCGAAAGCAGGAAATTTATACCATCTTTAAGAACGATTTTTCGGGCACCTCGAAGCATCACATCCTCAGGCACGAATTCAAGCGCTTCCCCCACAGAAGCATCCTCTGGCACACTTGCGAAGAAATTAAGCGCCTCGATCTCAAGTTTAAGACCATGCAAACTTCCCGCTCTGATTATGCCAGTAGACACAATCAGCTTATCCACGACTTTTAGGGGATACACCCTGTTTATTGCGCCATCAACCAGAACAAGATCGGCTCCTTCCTCAAAAAGCATCTTAAGCAGTAGTTCAAGATCTTTGAGCTTATTTGGCCCTGCAAGAACAACCCTCATATCTCTTTCAAGCCGAGCTACGATGACCTCACCCAGTGGCGTAAACATCCCCGTCTTTCTCACGATTTTAAGCCTATCGATTATACACTTCCGAGCCGTGGCTATTAAATCTCCCTCTTGAAGGAAGTATTTAGGCTTTGGCAAGCCTGTTATATTGTCAACGTCCTCGCCGTCGTATCCTATACTCGTTAAGGCTATCCTCCTACGTAATGGCCTAACACTATCAAGCACAGAGACAAGAGCGGTAGTTTTCCCCACATTTTTAGCGAGTCCGGCGAACCCCACGGATATCCTATTTTCTGAAGACACTGTTTCTCCCAGCCCTACCGGGATTTGCCCCCTCCTCTTTGCTTCCCAGCACGCCCTCATACAGAGATCTAACGAAGCCCATTCTGGCAACCCGCTCAAGCGTCTCTCTTATCCCCTTTCTCAACTCAGAAGCCCACTTAAGAGCATTTGAACTATAAGAGATCTTACAGGTTCCGAAAAATCTTAATGCCTCCTTAACCCCTCTGAGCGTATCTATGCGAGAAGCTACCGATATAGGTCCCCGGGAATAGGCTTCATCGGTGGAAGCAACGGTTATCGCATCTACCTTAAGCGAGCGTGCCAGAGCAGCATGAAATGCTGTGGTCAGGGCAGACTGAACTCTTTCCTCAGTGTGAGTCATGAATCCTATGGGCTCACCGGGCCAAATAGGAGCATCCACTATTTCCTTGAGAGCTATTATTTTCGCAGCGTTATAATCAATATAGTTATCATTCATATATCCCTTTATCATAACATCGGGGGAATAGCAGAAAAGCGGTTTTAGAATAGGCTTAGCCCCAAGCTTCAATCCCAAAGAAGCCATTATAAGCATGCTCGCGAACGCCTTATAAGCAGGGACACCTCCAAGCTCCTCGTTCGTTGGAATATCGAAGGGAATTCCAAACTTCGCCGAGATCCTCAATGCCTCAACGCCATCTACCGTGAGTCTCTCAGGGTCGGTTCCCCCGTTTAAAGAACCATATGGTATGTTTATCTTGGTCAGGTCTGCACCGAGATAGCCTGCGTAGAGGGCAGTCTCAGGCGTATTAATACGCCTGAGACTGCCCTCTACGCAGGCTATCTCGGTGCAGACCTGACCAAGATAAA
>JAGHDO010000050.1 GCA_021159885.1 Synergistota bacterium
CCTCCTAAAGCAGCTCTAAACCACCACCTCAACAAGCCTCTCAAGCTCGGCGGTCTTAATCCCTCATTCCCTATATTCCTCTGATCCGCACCGGCGATAAAAAGAGGCGTTACCGTTTCCACCTCAAGTGAAACCTTATGCATTATATCTCTCCCTCCTGTTAAGCTTTATAAGACACATTTATAATACCATAAATGGTATTATAAATCAATAACACAAAAATAAAGGGAGGGGTTATGAGTTTCAACCCCTCCCTTATAAGACACATCAGAAATACAGCCAAGGCTTTAAAAGCATGTTTATTATCTTCCATTACCTTTTCACTCTCTTTCCTCCCTCTCTTCAGGCGTATAACCTGCCTCTATTATAGCAGAAATTATTTTATCTCGTGGCACTTTACCAATAATTCTCACTTCTTTTTCTTTTAGATCTACCTGAATCTCTTTAACATCCTCTATGTCTTTAAGGGTTCTCTCTATAGTTTTTCTGCAATGCTCACAGGTCATGTCCGGAATTTTTATGATAAGATCAAATTCCGTCCCTTTTCCCTCCTCATGATGGTGTTCCTCATGCCTTTTTAGCAAAGATAAGACTATAAAGATCAGGAGGAGAAATGCACTCAGAGCTCTAATGGAATATGGCAACATCTCCGTGCCTCCCCTGAGCAACTCTGGATTTCGTCCAAAACCTTCCCATATGAGGTCGAGAGCATACCCGAAAGCAAATGCCACAGAAATTATACTTAAGATGTAGATTAAAAGATATTTTCTTCCGAGCTTTCCAGCGACAAAGGATATCGTGGCGGTATTCGTCGCAGGACCAGCTATCAGGAAGATAAGTCCCGCACCTGGAGCCATTCCCCTCGCTATAAGAGCAGATGCTATTGGGATGGATCCCGTAGCACATACATAGGAACGGATATAAGAAGCATCACGGAATATGAAAGATAAGGCTCAGCAAGATAATTTTTTACCACGCTTTCAGGAATAAGGTAGCTTATAAAAGCCCCAACAAGGATGCCTATAAGGATCCACTTACCTACATCCTCCATAAGGTCAATAAAGGCATATCTTAAAGCAAAGCTCAGTCTCTCAGAGAACCTATGTGTGTGCTTCACAGCTACATCACAGATAGCACAGGAGAAGGTTCTTTTCTCTCCATCAGCGGAAGATTGCTCCTTTTTTTTCGAGCAAAGAGGTCAGAATTCCCGCGCTAACTCCCCCGCAAAGGCAGACAGCGGTCTTATAATGGCAAACAGCGGACCTAAAAGCGAATAGGTAGCAAGTATGGAATCCACGCCCGTAGTTGGCGTTGAGATAAGGAAGGAAATGGTAGCAGCCCTGCTGGCTCCCTCTTTTCTGAGCAGGGCTGCTACTGGAATTATCCCACAGGAGCACAGCGGAAGAGGAACTCCAAAAAGGGATGCTTTTACAATTGATGATAGATCGCTTCCGGAAAAGTGTTCGTATATCTTCTCAGGAGGAATAAAGGCACGCAGAAAGCCTGCTATCAAGAAACCGAGTAGAAGATATGCTGACATGCTGAGAAGTAGCTCCCATACCTCTGAAAGAAAGCCCATTCACTCCCTTCTATCCATCACCCTTTTCGCTTTCTTCTCGTATCGTGGAAGAGAGCCTGGAGGAAGAAGCTCAAACTCCGCTTTTACACCGGAAGCCCTCTTAAACAGATTAGAAAGCTCTTCCCTTACCTCTTGAGGATCTCTGCCATCCTTCATTTCCACCTTGACGAGCATTCTGTCCATCCCCCGCTCCGTGTAAAGATGAACCTCGTATTCGCTGTCCACTCCGTCAACGGCAGATATAACTTCCTCAAAAACCGATGGGAGGATTTTAACGCCTTTAAAGGTTATTACATCGTCAGTTCTTCCCCTTATCCTTGAAATTCTTGGAAAGTGTGAACCACAGGGACACGGATCAGGAAGAATACTTCCTATATCCCTCGTTCTGAAGCGAATTAAGGGCATAGCTTCTTTCTTCAAAGTAGTTATAACTATTTCCCCCTCCTCTCCTGGAGGAAGAACTTCGCCCGTTGTCGGATCTATGATCTCAAATATAAAGTAGTCAGACCAGTAATGCATACCCTCATGAACCGGGCAGTCTATAGCTATACCCGGCCCATAAATTTCAGTCATACCATATATGTCAAAGCTCTTTATACCGAGAAGCTCCTCTATTTTCCTCCTTCTTTTGTCCCCCCAGATTTCCGCCCCAAATATTCCTCTCCTCAGATGAATTTTATCCTTTAAGCCTCTCCTCGATATCTCTTCTCCAAGAAAGAGCCCATAGGAAGCAGTTCCGGTGATCACCGTCGTTTTCATCCTTATCATGAAGTCGATTTGCCTCTCGGTGTTCCCGGGACCCGTGGGGATAACCCACGCTCCTAAAGCCTCTGCTCCGCTCTGAAAGCCTATCCCCGCGGTCCATAGTCCATAACCTGGCGTTACCTGAACCCTGTCCTTAGATGTGACCCCGGCAAAGGAAAGCGATCGCGCCATCATGTTAATCCAGTCTTCAACGTCCTTCTTGGTATAAGCTATTACAACCGGCTTTCCGGTAGTCCCAGAGGTAGAGTGGATCCTTACAACCTGTTCCTCCGGTACCGCGAGGAAATCCTCAAAGGGCCTTTCCCTTAAGTCCTCCTTCGTAGTGAAAGGAAGATACTTAAGATCGGAAAGACTCCTTATTTTGGAGGGCTCGATTCCCTTCAATCTTTCACGATAGAAGGGAACCTTTTCTTTAACCCTCTTAAGTAGCGCTTGGAGCTCTTCGATCATCTCATCTCAACCTCCTCTTTTAATTATTAGTCCCGCGAGAAAACCCGCGAAGGAAAAGAAAGCTAAAAAGGCTATATCTTTCAACCGCAAGGTTGAAAGCCTCGGAAGAAGATACGCAAAACCAAGAAAAAGCGATGCTAAAATGATTCCCTTTGTTAGGCCTTTCAGGCTCTCAGCAACCTCATCTCTGCTTGTAGATTCAACCTTAACAGTTATTTTCCCACTTTCCAGTATTCTCAAAATAGAGTTCAGAGCATAAGGAAATTTTAGAAAAGCTCTATCAAGTTCCCTTAAGCCATGCCTCCATATGGCAGAAAATTTACTTGCAGAATATCTTCTTCTAAAAAGCTCAGCCATATATTCCTTAGCCGTCTCAAGGAAGTTAAAGCCAGGAGACAGTTGGGCTCCAACACCCTCTATAGTGGCTAAAGCTTTTGAAAGAAGAACGAGCTCCCTGGGCAACCTGAGATTATATTTCAAGGAAAGCTCGGTAAGCTCATCTATAAATTCCCCAAGCTTTATTTCCCCAAGTGGAACTTCGTAGTAATCCTCTATGAAATCTCTGAGCTCCGTTCTAAAACCGCTCGGGGGGACAGATTCCATAACCCCCATCTCAATAAGTATGTCTATCATGGTGCCAGCATCTTTTCTGATAAAAGCCCCGAGAAGATCACAAAGCCTATCAGCAAGCTCTTCAGAAATTCTGCCCATCTGACCAAAGTCAAGAAAGGCTATTCTACCGTCTTTAAGCACACGTATGTTGCCCGGATGGGGATCCGCATGGAAGAACCCTACCAGAAACACCTGCTTGAATACGAGAACTGCTCCCCTTTTCGCAATCTCATCCGGGTCCAAACCATAGCTTAAAAGAGTCTCTCTGCTTTCGGGCTTGATTCCCTCAACATAGTCCATAACAAGTAGCTTTCCTGTAGAATATTCATCGTAAGCCTTTAAAACCACAAGATACGGCTCATCGCCATAGAAGCGTCCGAATCTCTTAATATTCCTCTTCTCATTCTCAAAGTCCAGCTCTTTCCTTATAGCATGAGCAAATTCATCAACAACTTCTTCCGGATCATAGGTTAGCTCCTCGGCAAAGTGCTTTTTTATCAAGCCTGCGAGATGGTAAAGAATATCGAGATCTGCCTCTATCGTTTTTCTTATACCAGGTCTTTGAACCTTAAGCACTACTAAGTTACCACCATTTTTCAATCTCCCCTTATAAACCTGAGCTATAGATGCAGAAGCTATAGGGGTAGGATCTATTTCCTCGAATATATCCTCCAAGGGTCTTTTAAGCTCCGATTCTATCTCTCTCCTTATAAGCTCAAACGGAAGAGGAGAAACGTTATCCTGAAGCTTCCTGAACTCCATTGCATACTCAAGAGGTATAAGATCAGGTCTCACGCTTAATATTTGTCCAAGCTTGACGAAGGTTGGACCCAACTCCTCGAGAATCTTCCGAACTCGCTCAGGACCGGAAAGGCGCGGATAGGCTATAAATTCCCTTTTGCCCTTAAAGAGGCGTGAAAGTCCAACTCTTTCAACCACATACCCGAAACCATATTTGAATAGAACTTGAACTATCTCCCTATACCTTTTAAGATTTCTATATTTTATCATTACACTGATTTTAATATCTCCTCCATGGAATTCCTTATCCGATCAAAGTTAGCACTCATCTCTTCAGCAACCCCCTAAGATTCTGTATACTCTCAGACAAGCTCTCAACCTTTCTAAGGATATTCTGGAAAAGCTCAACGGAGCTTTCAACCACTTCGCCCTCATTCACAAGCGCTTCGATCATATTTGAAACGCCCACTACAACCTTCTTGATCATTTGGCTCATCCGCTTGATGGTATTTTCTACCTCCTCAGAGTAAGTCTTTGTACCCTCAGCAAGCTTTCTGCCCTCCTGCGCTATAACTGAAAATCCTCTCCCAGCCTCGCCAGCTCGAGCAGCCTCAATTGAGGGATTTAGAGCAAGCAGGCTCGTCTGATCCGCTACCTGAGCTATCTATCATGTTAAGTATGGGCATAAGCTTTTCCGACTTCTCCTTGAAATGATCCTGACATTCTCGTGAACTATCTCGTCCTTTTTGGCTATACATGGACTTAGGATTGTGATTTTAGCAGATGGATTTTCATGTCTTTATAAAGGCAGCGGTAGCAAGCATAGGACTATAAGCACGCGAGAAGTACGGAATAAGCTAAGGAAAAAGTCTGTCATCCTGAAAAAGAAAACCGATTTTCTCAAACGGTACTATAACTTCCCCCCTATCCGGCCTTTCAAGGCCAGCTATTACCCTTAAAAGAGTCGTTTTACCACACCCCGAAGGACCGATGAGCACGCTTATCTCACCGAGATGAAATTCTAAATCCAATCCCTCGAAAACTAAAAGATCACCGTAGCTTTTCCTCAAGTCTTTAAACGAAGCTTTATAGCAGCATTTACCGGAAATGCGATCACCTCAGCTTCCCCACTTAGAAGAAGAGCAAGCGCTCGTTGAGGTACTCTAACAACCTCAGCAGATGGAAGATGTCCTATTGGAAAGGAGGAAGGACCATATAGCAAAACACATCTTACGCTACTCCATGCATTAAAAGGATAAGATAAGATCAATAAAGTCAGCAAAAATGTGATAATTCTTGCTTTCAGTCCCGCATCACCCCTTTTGGTAGAAAGTATATCAAAATTTCCATTTATGGCAAGTCATGCAATAAAACAAAATGGCTCGAACCCTTCCATCGGGTTCGAGCCATCACCCTGGGAATCCCTCCACATCTAAGCGGTAAGATTAACGTTTCCTCCTATGCCCATTGATTGCAACAGGATATTCATCAGCTCCTTTTGAAGATCCATCTGTTGCTTAAAAAGATTAGCCTGAACCTGCGTCATAAATTTCATCTGCTCCAGAGCCAGCTTAGACGCAACAATTCCGCTTACGCTATCCATCCTTGGCTCACCTGCCCTTCCCTGGAGGGTTCCTCTATATTATATATCGGAAAAAGGTCTGATTTCAATTAGCTTCTTTAGGAAATCTCTACCTTCCTTTATCTCCCTCTTCACGCTTTCTACAGATGTACCCCCAGGAACACGCCTTCTACTTATGCTAAACTTATAGTCAAGAACCTTATACAGATCCTCATCAAAAAGCTCCGAAAAGCTCCTGTACTCCGTGAGGGAGAGGCTCTTTAAGCTTCTTCCCTCACGGATGACGTATTTAACTAACCTACCTACAATCTCATGAGCTCTTCTAAAAGGCATTCCCTTAAGAACGAGGTAATCCGCAAGATCAGTGGCTAAAAGAAGCTCATCCATATTTTCGAGCATCGCGCTTTCGTTAACCTTTATCTCAAGAAGCATGTCCGGAAAGAAACTAAGGGTTAGCTTGGTTATATCAAGAGCGTCAAAGAATATTGGCTTGTCCTCTTGAAGATCCCTGTTATAGCCAGAGGGAAGCGCCTTAATAAGGGTAAACATAGAGGTAAGCGCTCCTATCACCCTTGCGCTTCTTCCACGAGCGAGCTCAGCCATATCCGGATTCTTTTTCTGAGGCATCATGCTACTTCCAGTTGTGAAGGAATCCGAAAGTTCTATAAACGAGAAAGCGGGATTTGAGAATATGATAAGCTCCTCAGAAAGCCTGCTAAATCTAACCATGATGGAAGCGAAAAGATAAAGGAAATCTAAAAGAAAATCACGATAACTTACCTCGTATATGCTATTTTCAGATATTCTGGAAAAACCAAGTTCCTTGGCAAGGAACTCTCTATCTATAGGAAAAGCCGTTCCCGCCAGCGCGCCAGAGCCTAAGGGAAGGACATCCACATCATCATACAGAAAAGCGAATCTCTTGGCATCTCGCGCAAAGCCCCAGAAATAAGACATAAGCCAATGAGAAAAAAGTATGGGCTGAGCAGGCTGAAAATGAGTAAAGCCGGGCATAATAACGCCCATATACCTTGACGAAAGCTCGATGAAGGCATTAAGAAGCTCAATTAACCCCTTAGCAACGTAGACAAGCTCATCCTTAAGAAGAAGCTTTAGATCAGTTAAAACCTGCTCGTTTCTGCTTCTCCCTGTGTGAATCTTATAGCCTATATCCCCTATCTTTTCAACAAGTCTTCTTTCTATATTGATATGGGCATCCTCAAGCTCCTCCCGCCATGGAAATCGCTCTTCAAGTATCTCCCTTCTTATCTCCTCAAGCCCCTTAGTGATCTGCGATAGCTCCCCTTCCGATAAAATTCCCGCCTTGAAGAGAGCCTTAGCGTAAGCCAAATTGGTTTCCACATCGTAAAGGGCAAGTCTTTTCTCAACCGCGAGATTTACGGTATATTTAAGAAGCTGATCTGCGGGCTCCTTCTCAAACCTTCCCCTGAGCATTTTTGCCGACCAAGGAATAAACCTTCAGGGGCAGTCCCCAAAGCTCTATGAAACCTTCGGAAGCCTTGTGATCAAACTGATCCTCCTTATCATAAGTTGCAAGCTCATATTTATACATCGCGTAGTCGGATTTCCTTCCCACCACAACACAGCTACCCTTCCATAGTTTTACCCTAACCGTTCCGCTAACCCTTTCTTGAAGACTATCTATGAAGGCATCAAAAGCCTTTCTAAGAGGAGAATACCATAAACCATAGTAAACAAGCTCTGCATATCTTTTCTCCACAATGGGCTTAAACTCCATAACATCCCTTGGAAGAGTGAGCATTTCAAGATCCTTATGCGCTTCCAATAATATCTTTGCCCCGGGAGTTTCATAAACCTCACGAGATTTTATTCCCACCAGTCTGTCCTCTATCATGTCTATTCTCCCCACACCGTGCCTTCCACCTATCTCGTTTAGCTTAAATATGAGCTCAGAAAGCTTGTCATATTTCTTACCATTTAAAGCAACGGGAACCCCTTTTTCAAAGGTTATCTCAACATACTCGGGTTCATCTGGAGATTTATCGGGAGATATCGTCCACTCATACACATCGTCGGGGGGTTCCTCCCAAGGATTCTCTATTATCCCACACTCTATACTTCTGCCCCAGAGATTAAGATCAATACTATAAGGCTTCTCCTTGCTAACGGGCACCGGTATTCCGTGTTTCTGCGCATACTCTATTTCCTCCTCGCGCGTGAAGCCCCACTCCCTTACCGCCGCTATGACCTTTATAGATGGATTAAGAAACATAGCGCTGACCTCGAACCTGACCTGATCGTTACCCTTTCCCGTGCAACCGTGAGCTATAGCCTGAGCTCCTTCTTTTTCGGCTATCTCTATCAGGTGCTTTGTTATAAGAGGCCTTGAAAGCGCAGAAAGCAACGGATATCTCCCTTCATAAAGCCCATTTGCCTTAAGAGTAGGGAGAACGAAATCGCGTGCAAATTCCTCCTTAGCATCAATAACGTAAGCCTTTTTTGCACCAAGCTTTAAAGCTTTCTCCCTTATCGCTTCAAAATCCGCTCCTTGCCCTACATCAAGCGTTAGAGCGATAACATCAGCTTTGTAATTGTCCTGAAGCCACTTGATGCTAACAGAGGTATCGAGTCCACCAGAATAGGCTAAAACTACCTTCAAGTTTACCACCTCCGTCTAAAAATTTAAGCCCCATCCCTCAAATGAGGGACGGGGCCTATTAGCCTCGCGGTGCCACCCTCCTTGACAGGAAAAGAAATAACAACTATAACCCTTTCCCTGCCCTCTCTCTGGACTTTTAACGGAGTCCACCCGGAAGCCCTACTTGGCTCACCCCAAACGAGCCTTTCTTCGGACTTCAGCTCAGGGGCCCGTTTCAGCTTTCCTCAGACCGAGGAACGCTCTCAGCCCCATTGGCGTTCCCTCTCTGTCGGTGAGATAAAGCCTACTTCACCCCTTCACAGCCTTTAGCGCTATTAAACTGGTGGTGAAATTATAATAAAAAAACTCGAGCACGTCAAGGGTTGACAAGCCATTTAGTGTCTAATATATTAGATTTGGCATAATATATCAAGTCAAGATTTAGAAAAAAGCACAAGGGTATACCAGTTTATTTAAATTCTTAAAAGGAGGTGCTTAAGTTGTCTATAGCGTTTGGAGTGGTGGTGGTATACCTCACGGTGGTCATGCTTATAAGCATTTACTACAGCAAATTGATAAAAACATCGGAAGATTTCACGGTTGCTGGAAGAACCTTACCGGGAATAATAGTAGCTGGAACGCTAATGGCCACCTGGATGGGATCGGGAACCGTCGTAGGTGGGACTAACTCTCTTGGGTTCAAGCATGGACCATGGGTCGCTATAATATTCAGCCTGGCATCTCCTGTAGGCATAGTCATACTCTATCTGCTCTCGAACAAAATAAATAGGCTAAAAATGCAAACCGTCCCTGATGTACTGCAGTATAGATATGGAGAGAGCGCAAGGATACTTGGCAGCCTTATAATAATGATAGCCTATGTAGGAATCGTTTCTTATCAGTTTAAGGGAATCGGTTTCGTGCTTCAAGCAACGCTTGGAATCCCCTCCAACATAGGAACTCTGCTTGGTGCCGCAGTCGTTATAGGATCCGCAGTTCTTGGAGGGTTATACTCAGTAGCATATACTGATTTCCTCAGCGCCTGTCTCATGCTACTGGGACTCTGTATAGGTGTGCCTCTCGCTATAAGCCACGCAGGGGGGTGGTCAGCCATCGCAGCTAAGCTACCTCCTAAACATCTTAGCCTCGGGGGACTGTCTCCGTTGACGATCATGGGATATTTCTTCCCTCTGCTCTTCTTAATACTTGGTGATCAGAACATGTACCAACGCTTCTTTGCCGCGAGAGATCCCAAAGCGGCAAGATGGGGAGCCATCGGGTGGTTCCTGGGGGTTCTTATCGTTACCCCACTGGTAGCCTTTGGAGCAACAGCCGCAAGAGCTCTTTACCCCAACATTCCCGCAGGAATGGCTTTAATTCGCTTGGCATCAAGTTCAATGCCAACCATAATAGGAGCGCTCTGCCTTGCGGCAATAACTGCATTTATAATAACCACCGGTAATTCCTACCTTCTCTCAAGCGCGGTTAACCTCGGCTGGGACATATACACAAGGCTTATAAACCCTGAAGCTACAGATAGACATCGCCTACTTATAACAAGATGGGGAGTAGTAGTTTTAGGAATACTTGCTTATCTGATAATAACCTTCTTCCCAACGGTTCTTTCCGTCCAAATGTATGCATATACCATGTATGGAGCATCGATAACACCAGCGCTTCTTGCAGCGGTGATTTCCTCACGCATAACTCCAGCAGCCGGCATTTCGAGCATGCTAGTTGGGGCAATAGCTACCATAGCGTGGGAAATTGCGGGAAAGCCATACGGATTAGCGAGCGTTATGATAGCAGCACCATTAGCCATAATAACGTTAATCCTAGTTAACCTCCTATCCTCAAAAAGGAGGGAATGATTTCATGAAGGAAGTTAAAAACAGGATAAACAGGTTAAGAAGCTTCCTCGCGGAAAAGGAAGTAGATTTCGCTCTTATACTGGATCCCCTAAATCAATACTACTATACCGGTTTTTACGCCATCATTTACAGCCGTCCCATACTCCTTACGATATCCCAGAATGAAACTCACCTCATAGTACCCTGCCTTGAAGAGCTACACGCTAAAGAAGACGCCACAGTGGACAAAATTCATGTCTACTATGAACATCCTGAAAAAGCCCATGCAGGAACGCAGCCCTTCTCCATTCTTAAGGAAATCATTATCCAAAAGGGTTGGAAAGGAGCGGGAGTTGAGAAGGAAAAGCTTCCCACATCGATAGCGGAGTTTCTTGCGGAAATTGGTGTCAGAAAAATTCAAGATGTAGGAAACTTTATCAGAAGGGAAAGACTGAAAAAGGATGAAGAAGAGCTTAATCTTATACGTAAAGCGGGAAAGCTGGTTAGTCTCGGTGTTAGGGAAAGCCTAAAAGCGATAAAAGAAAACATCACGGAAATAGAAATTGATGCTATAGGACACTTAGCGATCTTAAAAATGGCGGCAGAAAGCTTCGCAGGTAGTCGAGTAGATCTTTTTGCCATGTCCCCATCTGGAATAGAAAGAAGCATACTTCCACATGTTTTCTCCATAGCGAGGAAGCTTAAAAGAGGAGATATAGTAATCCACAGCAGACAGGTAGCGCTAAACGGCTATAGATCAGAATGCGAGAGAACGGTCTTCTTAGGAAACCCTTCCCAAAAACAGAAAAGTTGTTTTCAGATAATGTTAGAAGCTCAAAAAGCAGCTATGGAAAAGGTTAAAGCCGGAGTTAGATGCAAGGAAATAGACGAAGCAGCGAGAAAAATCATCTCTAAAGCCGGTTTTGGTGAATTCGCGATACATAGAACAGGCCATGGACTCGGATTAAGCGTTCATGAAGGACCGTATCTTAGATTTGACTCAGAAGATATCCTGGAAGAAGGAATGGTACTTAGTATAGAACCTGGATTTTACATACCGGGTATTGGAGGATTCAGACACTCCGACACAGTCATCGTAAAAGAAAATGGTTATGAGCTAATCACTTCTGCCCCTTCAAGCCTGGAAGAGTGCATACTTGAGCCTTAGAAAGAACAAAGCTGAAGCCTCCGCTTCCTTAAAAAGAAAAAGGAAGCGGAGGCTTCAAATATACTCATACTAATTTAGAAGGGAGCTTCCAAAATACTCGGGTTATGATAAAATAGCTATATAGATTTAGTTAAAGCAGGGGTGAGAGCTTGCTTATAAAAAGGAGTATTCTTACCCAACTTAGAAACCATCTCTCGAAACCAGAAATAACGGTCATAACTGGACCCCGCCAGAGCGGTAAAACTACTCTTGTAAAGATCCTTCAGAAAGAGCTTCAAGAAAAAGGCAAAAGAGTTATTTATTTCAACCTCGATATAGAGGAAGACAAGTTTCACTTTACCTCTCCGAGGAGCTTTTTGAAAAAGCTTCAGCTCGAGCTTGGTAAAGAAGGAGGTTTTGTTTTCATAGACGAGGTCCAGAGAATTAAAAATGCAGGCCTATTTCTGAAAGGGCTCTATGACATGGAGCTCCCCTATAAGTTTGTAGTCACAGGATCTGGCACAATAGATCTTAAAGAGAAAATACAAGAATCCCTTGCGGGAAGAAAAAGAGTTTTCGAGCTTGACCCAGTAAGCTTTGAAGAATTTGTTAACTACAAAACCTTCTATAGATACGAAGATAGGCTCAAGAGCTTTTTTGAAATCGAAAAGGAAAAAACGCGAGATTTCCTGGAAGAATATCTTCAGTTCGGAGGCTATCCAAAAATCGTGACGGAAGAAAACATTCGAGAGAAACGCGAGATTATAAGGGAAATATACAATAGCTATGTAGAAAAGGACATTAAAGGTTTTCTCATGGTCATGAAAGTTCCCCAGTTTTCAGCTTTGCTAAGGTTTCTCGGTATCCTGGCAGGAAAACTACTCAACTTTTCCTCCCTATCATCTCAAGCTGGTATAACCGAAAAAACTCTTAAAGAGTACCTTTACTACCTTCAAAGAACCTTTATCATAGATCTAATAACGCCCTTCTTCACAAATAAATTGAAGGAGCTCGTTAAAGCTCCCATATGCTATTTCAGAGATATAGGCATGAGAAATTACGCTGCAGGCGAGTTCGGGAACCTGTACGATTATAGCTTCGTGTTTCAAAACTTTGTATATCTAAAGCTGAAAAAACTATCGCGCGAACTCGACTTCACAATTCACTACTGGAGAAGCAAGGAGAAAGCGGAGGTTGACTTCGTGCTGAGAAAGGGCGAGGAAATTCTTCCCATTGAGGTAAAGTGGCATGCTGGAAAATCCCTCTCGCCTCCGAGATCGTTGAGGAGCTTTATAAAAAGATACAATCCTCCTCTCGCCATCATTCTAACCCCAGATACCGAGGGCTTCGAAAGAGCAGAAAATACAGACATTAAGATCTCCCCATTCTACAAAGCAGATGAGCTGATTAGGAAGCGCTTCTGTGAGTATCGCTGATTAAAGATCTTAACCCATCCGAAGAAACCC
>JAGHDO010000051.1 GCA_021159885.1 Synergistota bacterium
GGCGGGATTATTTATAATAGCGACTATCACTTCCCTGCCGGAGTTCGCAACAGCTATAAGCGGAGTTCTTGAAGGATATCCCAACATGGTGATAGGAGATATACTCGGCAGTAATTTTTTCAATATAACCGCTTTTTCCCTGTTTTCCTTCGTTTGGTTTAACCTTTTGAAGAAAAGCGAGGATTCAGGAGCTTATAAGCTTATTGGATGGGGTTTGCTTTTTACATCTTTTACGATGTTTGGTATACTATTTAAGGTAAACCTTTTCCCCGTGTTTTTGGTGTATCCTTTGATTGTGATATCCATGTTTAAGCGCTCTGAAGGTGAAGCGGGTTCAAAAAGCTCCAGTGGGGGAAATGCTATATTGATTTATCTCTTCGGAAGCGGAACCCTCGTAGCAGTAGCAGGGTATTTTCTGATAGTCTCCGCTGGTAAGTTAGCGACGTTGACAAGCCTTACAAATACGTTTATGGGCACTTTATTTATAGCCGTTGTTACTTCGTTGCCCGAGGTTTCAACCTCTTGTGCTGCATTGAGAAGGGGGTCTTATAACTTGTTTGTTGGAGATCTTTTAGGAAGTAATCTATTTAACTTTTTTATACTTCCTATTGCTGCTTTTCTCTACAAGGGATCGATGATAAGTGAAGCTTCCTTAACGCATCTTATTACGTGTCTTGGCGTAATGATCGTGAGCTCAGGTGTTTTATTGCTGATTTCCCATAAGTGGAGAGCCTTAGGATTGGCTTTGCCATTGGTTTATCCTCTATTTATCTTCATGGTTAATAAGGGGGTAGAAGGCTTTGCTTGAATTTAGCGAGCTAAGCAATAAAACGTTAGTGGAGCTTCAAGCTATAGCTAAGGAATTCGGGGTTACGGGGTATACTCGTTTTAGGAAGCAGGAGCTGATATTTGAGATATTAAGAGCGCAGGCTAAAAGTAGGGGGTTTTTATTTGGTGGTGGGGTTCTTGAGATAGTTCCGGAAGGAATGGGCTTTTTAAGGACGAATGGTTATCTTCCTGGAAATGCAGATGTCTATGTTTCTCCCTCTCAGATAAGAAGATTTAACCTCAGGACGGGGGATATCGTTTGGGGGCAGACCAGGCCTCCTAAGGAGCAAGAACACTACTTTTCTCTCCTCAGAGTTGAGGTCGTTAACTTTGAAGATCCGGAAAAAGCGAGAATGAGACCTTTCTTTGATGAGCTAACCCCTATATATCCCTGTGAGAAGTTTATCCTCGAGAGTGATCCCAATGAGATATCCACTCGCTTAGTGGATCTATTCGCTCCTATAGGTAAAGGACAGAGAGGGCTTATAGTGTCTCCACCTAAAGCTGGGAAAACGACGCTTCTTAAGAATATAGCAAATAGTATAACCGCGAATCATCCAGAGGTTTTTCTTATAGTTCTTTTGATAGATGAGAGGCCTGAAGAGGTTACGGACATGAAGCGATCTGTCAGAGGGGAAGTCGTAAGCTCCACATTTGATCGGCCCGTTAATGAGCATCTTAAGGTAGCTGAGCTCGTTCTTGAGAAGGCAAAGAGATTGGTGGAGTATGGAAGAGATGTAGTTATACTACTGGATAGCTTAACGAGATTGGCGAGAGCATATAACCTTACAGTTCCGCCAAGTGGGAGAACTCTCTCTGGAGGAATGGATTCCGTAGCCATTCATTACCCTAAGAGGTTTTTAGGAGCTGCGAGAAATATAGAGGAAGGAGGAAGCCTCACAATCATAGCTACTGCTCTGATAGATACGGGTAGCAGGATGGATGATCTTATATATGAGGAGTTTAAGGGAACGGGAAATATGGAGATACATTTAAGCAGAAAGCTTGCTGAACAGCGAATATTCCCAGCAATTGATCTTAAAAAGTCTGGTACAAGGAAAGAGGAGCTTCTTTTAAGTGAAGAGGAGTTGCAAAAAGTTTGGCTTTTAAGGAGAAGAATGGCTGGGCTTGATGAGGCAGAGGTTCTGCAAATATTAATTAAGAAGCTCAGGGAGACGAAGACTAACGCGGAGTTCCTCCGAGCCGTTAAGTAAGGAGGTGCGAGATGAGAGGGCATTTTTCAAAATTTGTTATTTTTATGATAAGTCTTTCTTCTCTCTTTCTCTTCCTCTCCTGGAGGGAGTGTGAAAATCTTTGGGCGGTAAAGCGTGGGATATGTGAGGAGCCAAGATATGACTGGGAGAAGGAGGAGATAATCAAGTTTGCTAAAGAGGTACCGTATGATCTGGTAGGAGTAGATGTAAGTATAGGGGCAGGGATAGCTTCTGCTATGTCGCTTGAAGTTCCACCTCTTCCCGAGGTGAAAAGCTTGGTTTTCGTTGCTTTTAGCATGGAAGGGAATGTAGGAAGAGGCTTGGATGTTGGAATTTCCTTAAGTGATTTAAAAAACTTCTCGCTTGTTGGAGTAAAATACCTCTTTAAAGCGGGATTACCTCGCAGCGGAAGTCTCTCTCTTAAGGTTGATAGAGAGATAGAGACGAAGATTAAGAAAACCTCACCAGTAAAAGTTTTTACCTATGTTGTTAAGCCAGGAGATACTCTTTGGGACATAGCCAGAAAATTTAAGATAACTGTTGATACGCTTATAAGCGCTAATAAGCTTAAGAGGATAGATCTATTAAAAATAGGACAGGTAATAAAGGTTCCGAATGTTCCTGGCGTTTTTCATAAGGTTTCCAAGGGAGAAACTCTAAAAAAGATAGCGAGGATGTATAAGGTTAAGCTTGAGAGCATAAAGAAATATAATCCTAACGTAAAAACGCTTAAACCCGGAATGCTTGTGTTCATTCCAGGTGGTAAGCTAAAGCGTGGGGGTTTACCTTCAAGGCCCAGATGGCTTGCGTCTCGTCTTTCCCGAAAGAGGTTTATATGGCCAGTGTATGGGCGCATAACCTCTAAGTTTGGTTGGAGAAGAAGTCCATTTTCCCGAAGAATGGAGTTCCATCCAGGTTTAGATATAAGGGGGGCAGTTGGAAAACCTATAAGGGCTTCCCGGTCTGGGAGGGTTAAATACGCTGGTTGGCAAAGGGGATATGGGCTCGTTATAGTTGTAGATCATGGAGGAGGCTGGGAGACTCGATATGCTCACTGTAGCAGGATATACGTTAGAGTGGGTCAATATGTCAGGCAGGGGCAAATAATAGGAAGAGTAGGTAATACTGGTAGATCAACGGGTCCTCATCTTCATTTTGAAATAAGAAACAGAGGGAGGCCTGTTAATCCGCTTTATTATCTTCGTTAGTTAGCGGGGGGAAGGGAATGGACGATTGGAAGGAAGCGTTAGAAAGTCTCCGACGCGAGAGCGATTCATCTAAAAAGATAGAAATTCTGGATAGCTTAAAGCCCTTTGTTGGAGAGGATGAGGTAAGGAAAGAGGTAATAAATCTGCTATTAAACAGCGATGACAGGTTGATCAGGATAAAGGCAACTGAGGTATTAGAAGAGCTTAATCCTGCAAAGGAAGATGCAATAGAAGCTTTGATGAAATCTCTGCTTGAGGATGAGGATAGCTTCGTGAGAGGCTTTTCAGCAAAGGCTTTAGGGAAGCTTGGAGATGTGCGAGCTATAGAGGTCTTGAAAAAAGCTCAAGGGGATTCCGATGGTTTTGTTAAGCATTATGCGAGCGAAGCTTTAAAGGTTTTGGAGATGAGAGCTCGCTTCCTTGCCTTAATACAGAAAACGAAAGGGTGAAGAATGCATTGACTACCAAATATGTATTTGTTACAGGGGGAGTGTGTTCTTCCTTAGGAAAGGGTATCACTGCATCCTCAATAGGTGCTATATTAAAAGCAAGGGGTTTTAAAGTAGGCGCTCTTAAGTTTGATCCCTACCTTAATGTGGATGCGGGCACAATGAATCCTTATCAGCATGGGGAGGTATTTGTTACAGAAGATGGGGCGGAAACGGACCTTGATCTGGGACATTATGAACGGTTTATGGATATATGTCTGACATCAGATCATAACGTTACTGCTGGAAAAGTGTATCAGGCTGTTATAGCTAAAGAGAGACGGGGAGATTATCTCGGAGCAACAGTTCAAGTTATACCTCACGTTACGGATGAGATAAAGCATCGTATAAGAAGGGTTGCTAAGGGGTTGGATGTCCTAATAGTAGAGGTTGGTGGGACGGTAGGAGATATAGAGGGGTTACCATTTCTTGAGGCTATAAGGCAGTTCAGGATAGAAGAAGGATTTGAGAACACGCTTTATCTGCATGTTACGCTTGTTCCCTATCTTAAAGCAGCCGGTGAGGCCAAGACAAAGCCAACACAGCACAGTGTTAACGAATTAAGGAGAATAGGTATACAGCCGGATGTGATAATTTGCAGAACTGAGGGGGCCCTCTCTAAAGGTTCTATAAGGAAGATAGCGCTTTTTTCTAATCTCCCGGTAGAGGCTGTTATTGAAGCTAAAGATGTTAGGCTTATATATGAGGTACCGCTTTCTTTGGAAAGGGAGGGATTAGGAGAATTAATTTCGCGGAAGCTCTCGCTTCCTCATAGAGAACCGGATCTTTCCATGTTTGAAAACTTTGTTGAATCGTGGCTTAGCCCTTTGGGTGATGTTAAAATAGCCATAGTTGGAAAATATATAAAGCATAAAGATGCTTATATAAGCGTGGTAGAAGCCTTAACACATGCTACGGTATACTGGAGGAGAAAACTTAACATAAAATGGGTTGATGCGGAAGAGGTAGAGAAGAAAGGAAGCGAAGCTTTGTTAAAGGAGGTTGATGGACTTCTCGTCCCAGGAGGGTTTGGCTATAGAGGAATTGAGGGGAAAGTGGAAGCTATAAGATATGCGAGGGAGAGGAAGATCCCGTTTTTGGGGCTTTGCTTTGGGATGCAGTGTGCTGTTATAGAGTTTGCCAGAAACGTTTGTGGACTTGATGGAGCTAATACCACTGAGGTGGATCCCGACACCCCTCATCCCGTTATAGATCTCTTACCTGAGCAGCGTGCGGTTAAGGATCTCGGGGGAACAATGAGACTTGGAAGCTATCCATGCAGATTGATTAAAGGTAGCTTAGCTTATAATTCCTATGGTGAAGGGCTTGTTTATGAGAGACATAGGCACAGATACGAGTTTAACAACGAATATAGGGAATATCTTTCCTCCAGAGGCTTGAGAATAGCTGGTATATCGCCAAATGGGAGGCTGGTTGAGATTGTGGAACTTGAAGGACATCCTTGGTTTATGGGGGTCCAGTTTCATCCGGAGTTTAAGTCAAGGCCATATAGACCTCACCCTCTTTTTAGAGATTTTATAAAGGCTACTATGGCCAGAAAGGAGGAGATCCTATGAAGGTAAAGGGCATAGCGTTTATCGCAGTAATATCACTTGTCATTCTTTTTTCATTGCCCGTTTTTGGTGCTGATGAGAAAGCATTTATAGGCGACCTTATTAAGGTGGAGAAGCTTGTCTACGGTAAGCCTCAACAAGGGGCCGTTATAGAGAGGCTAAACAGGATAGAGAGGATGCTTTTTGGGCGAACTCTTCCGGGAACGATACTCGAGAGGCAAAGGAGGTTAATCGAGTTTGTGTTTGAGGGAACCGAAGATGAATATCCGCTATGCTTTAAGATAGCTTCTTTGGAGTGGCTTGTGCTTCAAGAGGTTTTTCCCGGTCCTCTTTCATCAAGGGTTGATAAGCTTGAGGAAATGATAATAGGGAAAGAGCAGACCGATAAACCTCTCGCATGGAGGGTAGAAAACCTGATAAAGCTTTGTGTCCCAAGCGGAGAAATAAAAATGGGAGAGGTAGAGCTTCCTAAGGAACAGCTTGTTAAAGTTACGCTCTTAACTCCTTTGGACTCAAGAAAAAATAAACCTGGAGATTTAGTTAGGATAAAGGTGATAAGCGATCTTATATACCATGGGGTTTTGGTAATTCCAAGAGGTTCCATTGGATATGGAAAGGTTGTAAAGGTCGAACGGGCTGGAAGCTTTGGAAAGGCTGGCAAAGTTAATGTGGAATTTAATCACGTTGAGGATATGTTAGGAGAGGAAATCCCTGTTTGTATGGGTAAGCGCGCAGCTGAGGAGAATAAAAGAGAGATGAAAGGAAGAGCGTGGGCAGTTGTAAGTAGTTTTGTAGGACTTGGTGTGTTTGGACCGGTCGGCTTAGTCGCGGGGGCTTTTGTTCATGGAGAAGAAGCAAAGATACCCGCGGGTGCTAAATTTTACCTGGAAACAAGCCAAGACGTGAAGGTTAAAGGACTCATAGTGAAAGAGGAGGAGGTAAAAAAAGAGATTGAAAAGAAAGGAGAGGGAACGAAGGAAGAAAAGGAGCCTAAACAGTAATTTCTTGATATCGGTAATTTTTTCTTTCATTCTTATATTATCGCTATGTTGGAACTCTTACGCTGAGGAAGCGTCCGCGGGAGATATTGAAGCCCTGAAAAGGAAATTTATAGATTTAATGAATAAGTGGGCCTCTTTCAGATGGGGCTTAAATTCGCTTGTTTATGTTCTCTACTATGATCCAACGATTCTTAAACCCTGGGTAGAATTGAATGCGAGTTTGAATAAATGGGATGAGTCTGAGAAGAGAAGCTTTGAAGATAGCGTCAAGAGCGCGCTTCAACTGGGTAAGGCTGCTGCCTTTTTAATAACCATTGAAAATATAGGAAAGAAACCGTTTTCGATAGCGCCGCTTTCTAAGAATCTCGTTCTTAAGGACTCTAAGGGGAGAGAGTATCATCCAATAAAGTTTGAACCTCAACTTGAATCTTCTGTTAACGGTAAGGTTCAGGGGTTGGTATTTTTCCCTAAGCTTCCCAAGGATGCGGGAAGGATAACGCTTAGCATAAAAGGTTTACCTGATGGAGCCATGTCTTTCTCTTGGATTCTATCTACTTCCGAGAAAGAAAGACTTGCAAAGGAGGAAAGGAAAAGGGTTATATCTTGGGAAGAACTTGCAAAGGCTTCATCCTCCAGGACTGAGAAGAAAGGTCCTAAGGAGGATAAAAAGGCTAAAGGAGAAGTAAAGGTGGTCAAACCAAAAGCTCAGATAAAGACGGTTATAAAGCCGACCCCTCCTAAAAAACCTGTGAAACCGGAGGTCAGCTCTAAACCCCTGAAGGTGAAGCTTCCTTCGCCTCCCAAGTCGAAAAAAGCGCTTCATAAAAAAGGTGTCGAGAAAATTCCTGTTAAGCTATTGCCGATAAAGAAAAAGGAGGAAACCGATCTAAGCTTTTTAAAGGGAAAGGTAAAGGAGATAAAGGTATTTGATCCGCAAGGAGTTTTAAAAGATTATATAGAAGCTTGGAAAGAGGGAAACTATAGGAGAATGTACTCGCTATTGTCTATTGAGAGTCGTAAAAAGATCTCATTCTTGAGATTCAAAAGGCTTGTGAAGGAAGGACCTCCCTCGTGGATCAAGGAAGGAAAGTATAAGCTTCTTCCTCCTAAGAAGACAAAGCGGGGAACCAGGATTACTCTTGTTGCGAGTGTTAAGCTTGGCTTTATTAAAATAATACAAACGAAGAGCTTCTATTTCGTTCTTGAGAAGGAGGGGTGGAGGATTCGATTTTAGATAAAAGAAAACTTTTGTGGATAGGCATTGGCTTAGGGGTTGTTTTTCTTTATGTACTTATGCTTATAAGCGACTTGAGTTTGCACAATGAGGGGAAGGATAATAAGGAAATAGAAGGGCTTTCTATGCAGGAAGTATTCTTTTGGAAAGAGCTGAAAGATAACAGGATACTGGAAATTTATGCGATGGAGATGAATAAAACCGATGATAGTGTTAGAGGAAAGGATATTAGCCTAAGACTTCTTGAAAAGGGAAATGGAAGAATTCTTTTGCTTATTAAGGGTACGAAAGGGGCCTATGATATCAATAAAGGAATGATATTTTTAGACGGAGGTATTACAGGTGTTTTTAGAAAACTAAAATGGAGAAGCGATTCTCTCGTATGGAATCTTATGAGTGATAAGGTGAAAGGAGCAGGTAATGTTAGTTTTCGGATAGATGGGTGGAAGGGAAGCGCATCTAAGCTAAGCATAGATGTGGTAGAAAAGGTCTTTGAATTTAAGGGTAATGTTAATATCATGAATATGGAGGGGAAATAAACCTGATGAGAAGGAAGCTATCAATATCGATTTACTTAGCGTTCATGTTTATTCTTTTTATTGGAAATGTATATGCTTATACGATGAAAAAAGATAATGCTGTGGAAATAAGCGCTGTGGCCTTATCTTACTTTCCCTCTGAAGCAAAAATAGTAGGAGAGGGAGATGTCTTCGTTAAGCAGGGAGACCTTAATTTATGGGCGGATAAAGTTATTTTCCTTATTGATAGAAAGGAAATTTTCGCCAAGGCTTTTTTAGGGAACAAGGTAAGGATAGCAAGAGGTAAGTACACTCTTTATGGAAGCGAGATTTATTATAACGCTTTGAAAAGAAGAGGTTTTGTTATAAGTGCGGAAGGAGAAGCGCGGGGAACAAGATTTTACGGTAGCAAGGTGGAGTTTGAGCTCATAGATACCATACCTGCGCATAAATTTCTGTTTTTTAGAACGAAACCAGTTAAGTTAAAAAAGCCTGATTTCGAAGTTACTATAATTCATGGTAAGTTTACAAGCTGTAGGCTTTATAAGCCTACTTATTTCATCTCTGGCGAAAGGATAGTGGTCTACCCCAATGGTAATGTCAGGGTTAAAAAACTCTCTCTTTTTATAGGAGGGCGGAAGGTGATTTCTCTCCCGTTTGACTACTCTTTTAACCTTCGAAGAGGTAGAGGTTTGATGATAATGCCCATGGTTGGGTATACAGCAAGTTTGGGCTGGTATGGTGGTTTCTATATAGGTGATATTGGGGACTCTCTCTCCTTTTCTACCGCTCTTTTCTATTCCGAGAGGCAAGGAATCGTTGGCAAATCTAATTTAGAGTGGACTTTTTCTAAAAGTTCAAAACTTTCGATCGATGTGGAGCGCTCTGAGGACTGGGATGATGACAGTACTATAAGATGGAGGACTGA
>JAGHDO010000052.1 GCA_021159885.1 Synergistota bacterium
CTATAGTCCCCCCTGAGTGCCCCAGCCCCCTTCCTGACATCTTAGGAAAATAAAAGCCACAAGAGGCCAAAAGAGGAACGAGAACAAGGCTAACCTTATCCCCTACGCCTCCTGTGCTATGCTTATCAAGCTTCTCATCAGGAAACTCGCTTAGATCAAGAACTTCTCCCGATTTTCCCACAACTTCAACGAAGTTCAGAATCTCGTCCTCATCCATGCCTCTGAAGAAAACAGCCATACACCAAGCTGAAGCCTGATAATCCGCTATCTTTCCATTTACATATCCTCTTATAAAATAGCTTATCTCCTCTCTACTTAGTTTCTGTCCATCCCTTTTCTTCCTTATAATTTCGACTGGTGTCAAAGATCTATACCTCCTCTCAAGCAGAAGGAAAGTACTTCTCTCAATTTATTTCTGCATAAGCTCATATTTTTAAGAACCTCCTCGTGGGCTATCTTTCCCCTTCCTAAACCGGCTGCTTTGTTGGCAACACCCGCTATTCCCAAGACCCTGAGTCCCATCTGCTTGGCAACGGTAGCTTCGGGAACGACAGACATTCCCACAACATCCGCTCCAAGGAGTTTAAAAGCCCTTATCTCAGCCGGTGTTTCGTATGAGGGACCACAAACCGCCACATATACTCCCTCCTTAAGATTAAATTTCTTCTTTAAAAGGGCACGCAATTCCCCATCATAAACCTGCGTCATATCGGGAAAGCGTTCTCCCAAGGAAGGATCATTTACACCTCTTAGTGGATTATCTCCCATAAAGTTCATATGATCGCTTATAAGAACGAGATCTCCAGGATTAAGATCATCAGCTATTCCTCCCACAGATGCAGTTATTATCAATAGCTTAACTCCCCAAAAAGCCAGCGCTCTTACCGGCAGAGTTATATCTTCCATAGAATATCCTTCATAAAAGTGAAGTCTGCCCTGAAGGATAACAAAATTCCCACCCCACCAAAGCTTCCCCTCATGTCCCCTAACGGTGGGTAGAGAAAAACCGGGTATATCCCTATAATAAATGAAGCCTATTGCTCCAAGCTCTTCTGCAAGATTACCAAGCCCTGAGCCTAAAATAACGGCGATATTTGGTATTCTCCCTTCAAACCTCTCTCTAAGAAACTTTGCGATTTCTTTAGCCTTTTCCGAAAGCTTTCCCTCCAAGGTATCCCACCTCTTCTATGCTCTTGGATGAGACTTCTTATATGCTTCCTTAAGTCTTTTTATCTCAAGGTGAGTGTATATCTGAGTGGTATTCAAGCTTGAATGCCCAAGCATCTCCTGAAGAGTGCGAAGATCAGCTCCCCTTTCAAGAAGATGAGTAGCAAAAGCATGCCTTATGGAATGAGGATAATACTCACCACTTAAGCCAGCCTTCGCAAGATATATCTTAAAGCGATGCCAAAATGCTTCCCGCGAGATCCTTCTTCCTCTAACGTTCAGAAAAAGCCATCCTTCGTCCTTTTTATTTCCCAACAGCTTGCACCGAGCCTCTTCTATATATCTCTTTATCCACTGCAGAGCCTCTTTCCCCACTGGGATCAATCGCTCCTTATCGCCCTTTCCCCTACATCGTAGAACGCCACTTTCGATATCCAAGTCGCTTATTTTTAAACCAACGAGCTCAGATATTCTTAAACCTGTCGCATAAAGTAGCTCGAGCATGGCTCTATCTCTAAGCCCAATTGTGCTATTAGTGTTAACAGCCTTAAACAGCTTCTCCATCTCAGAAATAGAGGGAAAACGAGGAAGTCTTCTCCTTATACGTACTGATGGAACGGTGGTTGCTCCCCGCGGAGCGCTTTGAGGAGCAACCACCGAGATGAACTCAAGAAAAGCCCTTACCGAAGTTACCTTACGCGCTAAGGTAGATTCTCTCATCCCAGATGCTCTCAGTCTCTCTAAAAAGCTGACCAATTCAGCATCCCAATTAACGTTAAACGGATCTTTTATCCCGCTTAGAAAGATTGAAACATCCCTTATATAAGCTTCCAATGTAGAAGGAGATATACCTCGTTCAGTTATAAGAAAGCTCCTAAATCTTTCAAGCAAATCGTTCATCTACTTTCAAAAACCACATAATACAGTATTCCCGCAACGCTTTTAGCATCTTTAATCTCTCCACATCTCACCTTATCCTTTACCTCATCAAGGCTATAAAGCTCTACCTTTATTCTCTCATCACTCTCGAGTTTCTGAGAGCCTGGCTCAAGATCCGTTGCAAGGAAAAGATATAGCCTTTCTGTACAAAAGCCAGGGCTTGAATAATAACTCGTTAAGAGCCTTATACTTCCCGCTTTATAACCCGTCTCTTCGGTCAGTTCTCTCTCTGCACAGACTTGAGGATCCTCACCAAGTTCAAGCGTCCCTGCAGGAAGCTCAAGAAGCTCCTCACCAACAGGATATCTATACTGCCTGACCATAACGATTTCTCCACCGCGAGTAATTGGAAGAATGACAACCGCACCACGATGCTCAACTACCTCCCTGCGCGTCCTCCTCCCATCCGGAAGCATAACCTCATCCACTCTGAGATTTACTACTCTTCCTTGATAAACCAGTCTTCTCTCAAGCTCTTTTTCCATACTCTATCCCCTTTCGAAAAGCCTTTTCATTTACCTCGAGCATGGACGCCTTCTTCTCTCCCAGCGTTTCCTTCAATGCAGAAAGAAGATTTTCCTCACTCGGAAAACCTTTCTTAGCAACGTAAACTCCAAGCATTATAAGATTAGCAACCCGCTGATTTCCTAACTCAACAGCCATCTTAGTAGCAGGAACACCTACTATATCTATGTCATCCCTCGGGGAGGGATATTTTACGAGAGAATTATCATATATGAGCAATCCTCCTGAAAGAAGTCTCGGTATGAACCTCTCAAGCGAAGGCTGATTAAAAACGAAGAGAGTATTAGGCGCGCTTATAACGGGAGAACCTATAGGATCATCCGAGATTATCACCGTACAGTTAGCGGTTCCTCCCCTCATCTCAGGCCCATATGCTGGAATCCACGTAACATGCTTTCCCTCCTTCATACCAGCTAAAGCCAGAAGCCTCCCAGCCATCAATATGCCCTGTCCACCGAATCCAGCAAGTATTATTCCTTCGAACAAAGCAGATCACCTCTCTTCGGGAACCTTAAACTCTCCTAAGGGATACTGAGGCTCCATGTGCTCCTCGACCCACTTCTGCGCCTTGACAGGAGGCAAACCCCAATTGGTTGGACACATAGAAAGCACCTCAACCAGGGAAAATCCAAGTCCCTTCATCTGCGTTTCAAATGCTTTCTTTATATAGTGCTTGGTCTGAAGAATCTTTTGAGGGGAGGAAAGGGATCCACGGGCTATATAAGCTGATCCCTCAAGTACTGAAAGCATTTCCGCTACTTTTATCGGATATCCCTCTCTTTCAGGGGCTTTTCCGAAAGGAGATGTCGTAGTCTTTTGACCAAGCACAGTGGTCGGAGCCATCTGCCCACCCGTCATGCCGTAGATAGCGTTATTTATAAAGATAGTGGTTATTTTTTCTCCCCTATTAGCAGCATGAACTATCTCCGCTATTCCTATAGATGCAAGATCCCCATCCCCCTGATAAGTGAAAACTATAAGGTTAGGATGTACTCTCTTACACCCAGTTGCAACAGCCGGAGCTCTTCCGTGAGCAGCCTCGTACATGTCACAATTTATATAGTCATAGAGAAACACCGCACATCCCACCGGCGCAACACCTACAGTCCTATCTCTTATATTAAGCTCATCTATGACCTCAGCCACCAGCCTGTGGGTTATACCATGTCCACAACCTGGACAGTAGTGCATATGCCTGTCAAACATGCTTTTGGGACGAGAGAAAACGAGCTTCATGCACGATCACCTTCCTTTCCCACCTCTCTGAGTATTAGATCAACCATTTCCTCATACGTGGGTGCCATTCCGCCAGCGTGTCCTAAGAAACCAATAGGAACCTTTCCCTTCACCGCAAATTCCACATCGTGAATGAACTGCCCCATGCTCATCTCAACGACGAGTATATACTTAAGACGATCGACAAAGCTCTCATAGATCTTATAGGGAAATGGAAAGAGAGTTATAGGCCTTATCAATCCAGCCTTTATTCCCTTCTCCCTGAGCACACCTATGGCAGTCTTGGCTATTCTCGCACTCGTGCCATAGGCGGCTATAGCTATTTCCGCATCATCCATCATGTAGGTCTCATACCTGACTTCGTTCTTAATAATTTCTTCATACTTTCTCTTAAGCTTAAGATTGTGTTCTTCAAGCTCATCCGGATCAAGATGAAGGGTCTTGATAAGGTTTCTTTCTCTCCCCTTGGCTCCGCTTATCGCCCATTCCTTCTTTGGAAGCTTTGAGGGATCTACTTCTCTCTTAAATTCCACTGGCTCCATCATCTGTCCTAAGAAGCCGTCCATGAAAACCATTACTGGATTCCTATACTTATCCGCGAGATCAAATGCAAGCATAACAAGATCAACAGCTTCCTGAAGATTATGAGGAGCCAGCACTATTAGATAATAATCCCCATGCCCGCCGCCTCGCGTCGCCTGAAAGTAATCGGCCTGGGCAGGGAGTATCCCCCCAAGACCTGGTCCTCCTCTAACAATATCTATTATCACGCATGGAAGCTCCGCGCCAGCTATGTAGGACATACCCTCCTGCATGAGACTAATCCCAGGCCCCGAGGATGAAATTAAAACGCGCGCCCCAGCACCCGCTGCACCGAAAACCATATTTATAGCGGACACCTCGCTCTCGGATTGAAGGTACACACCACCAACCTCAGGTAGCCTTCTTGACATATACTCAGGAATTTCGTTTTGAGGAGTGATGGGATAACCGAAGAAAAACCTGCATCCTGCTCTTATAGCCGCCTCCGCAAAAGCCTCGTTACCTTTCATCAATATCTTTTCTGCCATGAAAAACCATCCCCCCTTATCTGTAGACCTCTATAGCCACGTCAGGACAAGAAATAGCGCAAAAGGCACACCCTATACACTCTCCCTTTTCATCAACGAACTTAACAGGTCTATAACCCTTCCTATTTAGTTCGTCTGAGATCATAAGTAGATTCTTAGGACACGCTTCGACGCAAAGTTCGCAGCTTTTACACCTTTCCTCGTCAATAACAACCCTTGCCACCGCCACTCACCTCCCAAGCGTTTGAAAGGAACTTTTCGATCCTCCAGAGCCCACCATCTATACCACTCAAATCCCATTTGAAATCCCTTAAAATGCTACTCCCAATTAGCTTTATTCCAGATTTCATCGAAGCCTCTCTTAAAAGAGCCTGACCCCTTAAAACGTGCTCCTTTTCGGTCTGATCAAGCATATTACTGTTATTTATAAAAGCGGTTATTTTAAGACCAGTAGCCATCTCTATAGATCGAGCAAGATTTAATATAGCATCTACACTTGATGTTTGAGGGCGAAAAACGTTAACCACCATATACATAGAAAACCCCGTTTTCTTCAAAGATGGGGCAAACTGCGCAAGCGCTCTCGCTCCCCTTTTGTCCCCTCCCACATCTATAATGATATCCAGCTTAGAGAAAATGGCCGAAAAGACTTGGGGAGGAACTATAGGCAAATCTGAGAAGAGAGCCTTTTCTGGAAGGGTCAGCACTTTTATACCAAGGCTTTCGATCTTATTCCTTCTTTCCCTAATCGTAAAATACGGATTTATTATGTCCAGATCAATAAGATAAAGGTCCCTTCCCTCTCTCCTGAGCCATAGAGCGAGGTTTAGACTCCACTCCGTTTTTCCGCTTCCTGTAGCGCCAACGAAGATCTTAATCCTTTTCTCTAAGGGCAACATCTATTTCCATTTCTCCCAATGGTGTTGAAATTGGTATGACTAACATCGATATCTGAGAGCTAACCTCCAGATCCTTCCCTTTAACTATAGTAGGAGGAGAGATATCAAGTTTAAGCCCCTTGGCTCCCAAGAGCATAGCGGCATTCCCAGTAACCATATTCGCAAACTCACATACCGCACTCTTTGCAAGGTCATTCAATTCCTCAACGGGAAAACCCATCATCATGGCAGAAGCAAGCTTTTTAGCTACCTCCTCTTTCATGCTGTAAATTACCTGTCCCTCTATATCTCCTACCAGGCTTAATAATATGGCAACATCATATGAAGGACGCGGATCGGTCTTAAGTTGAAGCTGTCCTCTCTTTCCATCTGCCTGCGCGACTTGCTTTAAAACGCTGAAAAAAGCGCTTATAAAAGGATTTATATATTCCGCCTTCATTTGCCCAGAATCTCACCTCTCGCAGGCTTATATCCGCAACAAAACTCCCTAACGTTCATACATCTTTTACCCTCAGGCTGAACTTTCCTTACCAAAACGATTCCCTTACCCGCAGCAACTTTCACGCCCTCCTTAAAAACCTCGAGCACGCTTCCCGGTTCTCCAAAAACTGTATTCTTATCAATCGCCTCTACCTCCAAAACCTTCAAAATTCTTCCCCTAAATCTCGTTAAAGCACCCGGATACGGACAAAGAGCTCGCACGAGCCTTTCTATAGACTCTGCGGGAGCGTTCCAATCTATCACCCTTTCTTCCTTTTTTATCTTAGGAGCATAAGTAGCAAGATTTTCATCCTGTGGAATCCTCGGAGCACGCCCCTCACTTATAAGAACCAAAGTTCTTTCCACTAATTCAGCTCCTATACGGGATAGGCGTTCTACCAACTCTCCGTATGTTTCTTTTTCTCCTATATACGTTTCTTCCTGAAGGATAATATCTCCAGCATCTACTCTTTCGTTAACGAAAAAAGTAGTTACACCAGTTTTCCTCTCGCCAGCCATTATAACACGCCTTATGGGCGCAGCACCTCTATATCTGGGCAAAAGCGAGGGGTGAAGAGCTATAACTCCAAGGGGATAGGAATCTATAACGCTACGTGGGATAATGAAACCACAATCTATAACCACAAGGATATCCCCGACAGGGGTAAATTCTTTTATTGAGGAAAGCTTCCATACTCTCAGCTCTCTTTCTTTAGCCCAAAGAGCTACGGGCGTAGGCGAAAGCTTATAACCCCTTCCCTTGGGCCTGTCCACATGGGTTATAACGCCTATAACATCGAAATGACTACAAATCCTATCGAAAGAAGGGATCCCAAACGGACCACTTCCAGCTAAGACTATTTTCACCTTCGCCACAACTTCCTCATCCTGGATTTAACAAGCGCCTTTCTTGCGGGAGAGAGATAATCTATAAGTAACTTTCCATCAAGATGATCCAGCTCATGCAAAACGGCTCGTGCTACAATCCCCTCTTCCTCAAGCTCAAACTCTTCACCATCAAGGTTAAAAGCTTTAATCCTCACTCCCGCAGGCCTTTTTATAATCTCATATATATCAGGGAAGCTCAAACAACCCTCTTTTGCCTCAACTAACTCATCGCTTACCTCCAATATTTCTGGATTTATGAGAATGAGAGGTTTTTCCTCCCTCAATACAATAGCTACCCTCTTTAATACGCCCACTTGCGGAGCAGCTAAACCAAGACCATCATGCTCAAACATTATCTCTATCATTCTGCTTGCAAGTGAACGAATGCTTTCATCGAATGAGAGCACTTGAGCACTTTTTCCACGAAGAACGGGATCTCCATACAGTCTTATTCTAAGATCCTCCATCTCTATCACTTTCTCTTCATAAGCTTTTTCCAATTTACAAAGTCTCCCATTGTAACTGTGGGTTCTTCCCCTAATATCTCCTTTATGCTCTCACGAGCTTTCTCCTCTTCCCTTCTTCTTTCTTCCTCCTTTCTCCTTCTTTCCTCGCGCTCCCTTTCTGTTATCAACTCCCTTATACTCAGACGTATCCTCTTCTCCTCGGGCTTTACCTCCAATACCTTTACCTCAACTTCTTGACCCTCTTTAACACACTCGCTTGGATGCTTAACTCTACCCTTAGCAAGATGAGAAACGTGTATTAGCCCTTCAACACCCGGTTTAAGCTCCACAAAGGCACCAAAATCCGCAAGCTTGGTGACCTTAACCTTTATCACATCGCCAACCTTAAACCTCTCAGCAACGTCCTCCCATGGATTTATAAGCTGCTTTCTCCCAAGTCTTATCCTTCTACCCTGAGGATTAACATTTAGTACCTTGACCTCGATTTTCTGTCCCTCACGCAGAATTTTCCTCGGATTGTCTACCTCCTCCCAATCCAAATCCCTCTTGGAGATCAACCCTTCGACGCCTGGCTCGAGCTCCACGAAGGCACCAAAGTCAGTAACGCGTGTTACCTTACCCTCATAGACCTGGCCAACATCATACTTCTCTTCGATACTCTCCCATGGATCAGGCTGAAGCTGCTTCAGGCTTAGGGATATCCTCTCTTCTTCAGGCTTAACTTCAATGACCTTAACCTTAACTTTCTGCCCTTTTCTAACAACATCTCTCGGTTTTATACCCTTCTTCCAAGAAAGCTCCGTCAGATGAACCAGCCCCTCCGCGGGACCGAGATCAACGAAGACGCCAAATCTCGTAATACCACTGATTTTCCCTTCAACTATATCTCCTTCCTTTAGCGTTTCAAATAGCCTTTTCTTTTCCCTTTCAAGCTCCTCCTCAAGGAGAACACGCCTTGAAAGAACAACCCTTCTTCTCCTTCTTTCCGCCTCGAGTATCTTAACATCTATTTCCTTCCCTTTGAACCTCCATGCGGAAACCGGTTTATCAGGTAAAGAGAGATGAGACTGCGGAATGAATCCCTCTATACCGTAAACGTCAACTATCAAACCACCTTTAACCTTCCTTAATCCTTTGACGGTTATTGGCTTATCCTCATTCTTAGCATCCCTTATGTAATCCCACGCCTCTTCAAATATAGCACGCCATCTCGAAAGTCTGATTAACCCATCCTCACCCTTGCCCGGATCTATGACATAAACCTTGACTTCCTCTCCCACCTCGGGTTCCCTATCTTTATCGACCAGAAAGTTTGCATTCCACTCCGACCTTGGGATCACACCTTCCGTCTTAGCTCCTATATCAACTATTATCTCTTCAGGCTTAACTTGAACGATTTTCCCGTCGATGATGTCGCCTCTTTGAGGTTGGCGTATCTCAATGGGATAGGTTGCTTCCCCTACCGTCTGGACCATTTCCATTACTTACTTCACCCCCATATTTTCTCAATATTGCTAACGTCGCTCTTATCTGCCAGTAAGGAGTCGATGCTCCGCTGGCTATTCCCAGAGTTCGCACCCCCTTGAACCACCTCCCTGAAATCTCAGATAGAGATTCTATATGATATACCTTTTTAGAAAGCTCCTTAACAATTTCCACAAGCTTTCTTGTATTAGCGCTGTTTTTACCCCCTATTATCAATAGAGTATCACTTCTTAAAGCTATTTCTCTCACTGCACGCCTTCTTCTCAAGGTCTCATCGCATATCGTGTTAAAGACTCTGACCTCCTTTGCCCTCTGACAGACCTCCGACACGATCCTAATAAAAGCCTCAATTCCTTGCGTAGTTTGAGAAACCAAACCTATTTTATCAGATGGAGAGATAAAATCCAAGTCCTTAGGCTCTAGAGCAACGAACCCCTTGTCTTTTATCCCCCCGAGCACTCCCTTAACCTCGGGGTGATCCGGATCACCAAATATCACAACCTTATATCCCTCTTCCAAAAGAAAGCGAGCCTTTTTACGAACCTCCTTAACGAATGGACATGTAGTATCCAGGACAATGTTTCCCCTCTTCTTGAGCAAACTTATGATCTCCTCAGGGAGCCCATGAGATCTAACAAGAACATGGGCTCCCAAGGGGATCTCATCAACGCTTCTTACCCTTATAAGCCCTTTTTTCTCAAGCCTCTTCATCTCAAGGGGATTGTGTATTAAATCTCCCACTATATATGCCCTTTTCACCCTTGAGAGGAGTTCCTCCGCCATAGAAACGGCTCTCTTAACACCAAAACAGAATCCTATATAAGAAGCCACTAATACTTTCATTATACCAGGAAAACATAACTATACCAATCCTTTCCGTTAAATTCAAATTTCATAGAAAGATTGGAAGCAGTCTCAGCCACATCTATACATAAAGCGGATGGAGAGGGACGTGCTTTCTCCGGATGCCTACAGGGGCTATGAGGATAAGTACACTTATATCCACACAAAACCCCGCAGTTAGAAACACTAAAAGCATGAATAAAACCATCACGACGAGCCTTAAGTTCGATCTCATATGAAATCCTTTGGCTATCCGCATCGCTTGAAGAACGAATTGCAAGAAAAACCTGATAAAGCGATAAAATTCTCTCGAGCTCCCAGGGCTTGGGAAAATCTGGGGCAGATGGACATGTCCAAAACCTGTTCCAGTAGGGGCATCCGAACCTACATTTTAGGTAGAATCTATAGTCTATGACGAGCTTATCTATCGTTCCCAGGCACGCTTCTAAAGCTCCTAAACTTAAAGCCATTTCAGCATAATCGTTCAAACTTCTCATCGAGCCACCTCTCAACTCTGCGTATTAGCTTATCAAGTCCATCCGGATGAAACCATTCTATATCTTTCCATTTCCTAAACCAAGTTAACTGCCTTTTCGCGTAGTGTCTCGTATCCTTTTTTATGGCATTGATTGCCTCTTCCAATGTAAGCTTACCTAAGAAGTAATCGCATATCTCTCTATAGCCATGTCCTTTCATCGAGGGAAGATCAGGAGAGTATCCCATCTCAATAAGCCTTTTAACCTCTTCTATCAACCCTCGAGAAAGCATATCATCAACACGCAGATCTATCCTCCTGTAAATTTCATCCCTATCTCTTATTAAACCCAGCCAGAGAACCTTATATCTCTCCTTCGGTGCCTTTCCTTTCCACTCCGAATGCCAACGACTTATAGGTCTCCCGGTCAGGTGGTATACTTCAAGTGCTCTAACGATTCTATAAAGATCATTAGGATGAATTTTTTTAGCGCTCTCGGGATCCACTTTCCTTAGCTCTTTATAGAGGGTCTCTCTGCCCCTACGCAATAAGCTCTCTCTCAGCGAGGGGCTCCCTCGTGGCAACGGACTCATTGGCTTCCTAAAAAACAACCAGTAATAAAGAGCGCTACCTCCAACCATAAGTGGCAGTTTCCCCCTTTCTGAGATCTCGTCTATTATCCTGTGGGCGTCCGAACAGAAATCACCAGCTGTATAGACTTCGTCAGGATAAACGATATCTATAAGATGATGAGGTACTTTCTTCCTCTCTTCGAGAGAGGGTTTAGCAGTACCTATATCCATGAGCTTATATATCTGCCTCGAATCAACGGAGATTATCTCGCAATTAAACTTCTGCGCTATCTCGAAAGAAGCCTCAGTTTTTCCAACAGCGGTTGGTCCCAGAAGAACCAAAACTATCTTTTCATCCATCTTTCTATTTCCTCATAGCTTATTAGATAAGTTAACGCCCTGCCATGCGGGCATAACTCAAACTCACCAAATTCAGCAAGCTCATCAAGCAAAGATTGAAGCTCCTCAATGCTTTCAACAGCTCCAAGCTTAGGAGCAGCACGACAGGCAAGATCAGCCCACGCCTTGGATAACTCAAAGCTACCTTCTTTCAAAAGAGATCTTATGACTTCATGCCAATCTATCCCCAGCTCCGAGATAGGCGATGGAACCCCCCTCAAGATATAAACGTTCTTACCAAATTCCTCGATATCAAAGCCTATTTCTCTGAAAAAGCCAATCTTCTCCCTCAGAATAGAAGCAGTGTAAAGATCGAGCTGGATCGGTATAGACATAACAAGCTGAACTACCGATCTCATGGACTTTAGCTTCTCAAAAATAAGCCTCTCGGCTACGGCATGAGGATCCACCACAACGATGCCATCCGGAGATTCAGCTATGAAATATCCACGCGAGGAGCGAGCTAAAACTTTAATTTTACTCCTTTTAGGAGCTTTGAAAATCTCGTAATCAAAGAGGCTCTCCCTGAGGCTCAGGGATGCACTCCCTTTGCCTTTCTCTACAGCAGGAGTTATGGAGACATAACGCTCGGGAGACTCAATCAAGGTCTCTTCCATAGAAAAAGCTCCCATTATCGCTGACTTAACGATAGAGTAAACCCTTTGAGGCTCAAGAAAGCGGATTTCGAGTTTAGCAGGATGAACGTTCTGATCAAGCAAACTTGGAGGGAGCCTCAGCGTGATAAAACCTCTGACCGGAAAGCGCCCAGGAGGTATGGAAAGAGCATCTATTATGGCTTTTTTTATCAGCTTGTCCCTCACAGGTCTACCATTTATGACAATGAAAAGCTCTCCTGCTCCCTCAGGCAATATTGAAATCGATCCCGAAACTATATACCCCCCTTTCTCGAAAAATATATCTCTCTTTCCCCTTAAAAATCCCTCACCGAATATCTCACGAAGGGTTTCCTCAACGCTTTTACCACTTGCTAAAAATAACTTACCATCTTTGTAAATAAAAAACTTTATAGATGGAAAGGCTAGAATATATGCTATTGCTACCTTCAGGGCTCTGCTCCACTCAGCAGAAGCGCTCTTAAGAAGTCGTCGTCTTAAAGGAAAATTGTAAAAAAGGGAGCGAACTGAAATGCTCGTTCCCTCGGGGAAAAAACCCTTTTCTCTTCTTACCAATTTGCCCCCCTCAAGCAGAGCCCTCGTTCCTTTTTCCTCGCCCCTCGCACGAGTGATAAGCTCTACCTTTGAAATCTCTGCAATACTTGGCAAAGCCTCGCCTCTGAAGCCAAGGCTTTTCAAGCTTTTTATATCATCCAGGTTCGAAATCTTACTCGTCGCATGCCTTCTAAATGCAAGCTCCACATCCTCTGAAAGTATTCCCTCACCGTTATCTTTCACTCTAATAAGCTCTTTACCTCCATCATCAATATAAACCCTAATCTCAGTAGCAGAGGCATCTATAGAGTTCTCTATAAGTTCTTTCACAACCGAAGCAGGTCTCTCTATGACCTCTCCCGCTGCTATTTTCGAAACAACATCTGGTGGTAATTCAGCTATCCTACCCAATATGGTCTCTCCTCAAGCTGCAAATAGAACCAGTTGCTTGGGAGATTCCACCTCCTCACCCTTCTTCTCAAGTTTCCTTAAAATCTCATTAGCTCTTCTAATAACCTCAGAAGGAAGTCCCGCTATCTTGGCAACCTCTATTCCATAACTCCTATCCACGCTTCCGCTTTTAACCTTATAAAGAAAGGTTATCTCTCCTTCCCTTTCCTCCACCGCCATATGATAGTTTTTAAGCGCTGGTAAATATCTCTCAAGCTCAGTAAGCTCATGATAATGGGTTGCAAAGAGTACTTTGGCTCCTATGAGGTTATATATGTACTCTATGACAGCCCATGCTATGCTCAAGCCATCATAAGTACTCGTCCCCCTACCTATCTCATCAAGGATAACGAGGCTTCTTGGGGTAGCGTTTCTGAGAATATTTGCGGTCTCGGACATCTCTATCATAAAGGTACTTTCGCCTCTTGAAAGATCATCAAAAGCACCAATCCTGGTAAATATCCTATCCACTAAGCCTATCCTCGCACTTTTCGCAGGAACGAAGCTACCCATCTGAGCCATTATAACGATATGAGCAACTTGCCTAAGGTATGTAGACTTACCCGCCATGTTAGGCCCAGTTAAAATTATCACCCTACACTTTGAAGAATCGAGATAGAGATCATTTGGAATAAACCGCTCACGCCCGATGAACTTCTCAACCACGGGATGCCTTCCCCCCTCAATATAGATCACATTCGCATCAACGATTTGAGGCTTAACATAGTCATTCTCCAGAGCAACAAAGGCAAGGGAGGAAAGAACGTCTATCTCAGAAAGGGCTTCCGCAAGGCACTTTAAGAGCGCAGCTCTTCTTAGTACTTCTTCTCCAAGCCTTTCCTTTATCTTAGATGTAAGCTCTACTATCTTTTCCTCAGCGGTCAAAATCTTCTCCTCGTATTCCTTAAGCTCCTTTGTGAAAAATCTCTCAGCTTGCGCTAAAGTTTGCTTTCTCTCATAATCCGAGGGAACCATATGGAGATTCGCTTTTGTAACCTCTATATAGTATCCAAAAACCTTGTTATACCTTACCTTCAGAGACTTTATACCAGTTCTTTTTCTCTCTTTCTCCTCAAAAGATGCTAACCATTTTCTCCCGCTTTCAAGGATCTCTTTAAGCTCATCAAGCTCTTCGCAAAACCCTATTTTTACAAAATCCTCATCGCTTATCGAATGAGGTGGAACGTTAATAAGCGCTTGATCAAGTACCTCAAACAGCTCTTGAGCTTCAGAAAGTGGTTCTAAAAGATCGGAAAAAGGCGAGTGTTCTTCGAGATTCTCTCTTATGGTGGGAAGCACTTTAAGCGAGTCTCTGAGCATAGCAAGATCCTTAGCAGTATAGCTTCCTAAGCTTATCTTCCCGAGAATTCTCTCAAGATCATATACCTTACCCAAAGCTTCTCTAAGCCTTCTAAGCGAGTTAAAATTTTCACAAAGAGCTTCTACTCTATCGAGTCTTTTTTTTATCTGAGACTTCGAGCGAAGCGGTTTTAATATCCAGCTTTTAAGGAGTCTTCTTCCCATAGATGTTCTGGTTTTATTAAGAACGCTAAAAAGCGTGGCTTCCTCATCTCCCTGAAGACTTTTAACAAGCTCGAGATTGCGTTGAGATGTATAGTCAAGAATCATGTACTCTCTTGGATAGTACACTTTTATCTGGGTTATGTGGCGCAAATCAACGAGTTGAGTTCTTAGTAGATAAGAGAGAAGAGCCCCCGCCGATGAAATTCCAGCGAGCTTGTCTTTACAGCCAAACGCTTCCAAGCTCTGGACTCCAAAGTGCCTCTTTAAGATCTCCTCTCCTTGCTTCCAGGAAAATTCCCCCTTAGGAAGATAGGTTCTCGGTATATCCCCAGGGAGATCTTCTATATCTATGTATTCAGGGAGGAGTATTTCTCCCGGTGAAATTCTCTCTATCTCAGATAGAAGATCTTTTCTATCAACCTCGCCTAAGTAAAAATCACCGTCTATGAGATCAGCGTAGCTCAAGCCATATACATCTCCCGCGGGATATACAGAAGCTATATAGTTCGCTTCCCCCTCTTCATCCTCAAGGGTTCCAGGCGTTATCACTCTAACAACCTTTCTTTCAACAAGCTTTTTCCCTTTGGTGTCCCCAACTTGCTCACATACAACAACTTTATATCCCTTTTTGACCAGCCTTCGTAGATAAGATGAAGCTGCATGATAGGGGACACCTGCAAGAGGAACCTTCCTATCCCTATCTCGCGAGGTTAAGGTTAAGCCAAGCTCCCGAGAAGCTATTTTAGCATCCTCATAGAACATCTCGTAGAAATCTCCCATTCTAAAGAATATTATGGCGTCAGGATACTTTTCTTTTACCTCCATATATTGTCTTAAAGCAGGCGTTAGCTCCTCCTTATCCTTCATTCCTATTAACACTCCTCAGAAAAGCTTCCAAGATCAAAGCTGCCGAAATCCTGTCTCTTTCTCTCCTTCTCTTGCGCGCTGAGAGCTCACATATTTTAAGCAATCTCTCAGCTTCTGCAGAGGAATACCACTCCTTCCAGAGATTAACCTTAAAGCCTCTTTTTTCTATCTCCTTTTTGAGCTTAAGGGCTTCCCTCTCAGAGGCTCCTCCCTGAACGCCATCGGTCCTCACCGGTAAACCCAAAACAATGATAAAATCACCATATATTTTCCTAAGCATTTCTATTTCAACCAAGATCGAATCCCTGTTAACAACCTTAAGAGGCATAGCAACCCTTCCGCCCTCATCACTTATTGCTATTCCTATTCTCTTTTCTCCCCAATCCAATCCTAAATATCTCATATATACTTTTCTATTTGAGCCAGGATCTCCTTCAACTTTACAGTATCCCTCCCACCGGCTTGAGCGTATCTAGGTTTTCCTCCTCCGCCTCCCCCTATCTGAGCACCTATATTCTTGACGATTTTCGACGCATTCCACCCTTTCTCCACAAGATCAGGCGTAATCATAGCTATAAGTACCGCTCTTCCTTCCTTAGCACTGCCCAGTATGACGATAGAGCTACCAAGTCTAGCTTTTATCTCGTCTCCCAAGATACGCATGGCCTCAGCATCAAGGTTCTCCAAAAATGCTGAAAAGACTTTCACACCATCTATCTCCTTGGAAGAAATTCTCTCAAGTTTAAGTCGAGCTATCTCAAGCTCCTTCCTCTTTAGCTCATCGGAAAGCTTTTCCCTCTCTCCCTGAAGCTTTCTAAGACCCTTTTCACGTTCCTTAAGCTGGGAAACCATGTACTCATAAGCTGATTTTCCACACACGGCTTCTATTCTTCGCAGATTAGCTCCTATACCGCTCTCCGAGACTATCTTAAACACCCCTATCAATCCGGTTCTCTCAAGATGTGTACCGCCACATAACTCAAGACTATAATCCCCTATCTTTATCACTCTAACTTTCTCACCATATTTCCCCTCGAAAAGGGCTTTTGCACCGAGCCTCTTAGCCTCCTCGAGATCCATCTTTAAGACATCGACCTTAAGGTCATCCCATATCTTTTCGTTCACCCTTCTTTCTATCTCTTCAATCTCTCTTGAGCTTAGTGGTGAGAAGTGAGAAAAATCAAACCTCAACCTATCTGGAGCCACAAGAGAACCTGACTGTCTCACATGAGATCCAAGCACATCACAAAGAGCTTGATGTAGGAGATGCGTAGCTGTATGATGCTTAGCCGTCTCCCTTCTTCTAAGTGCATCTACCTTTACATCGACTAAGTCTCCCTCATCGATCTTTCCTCTAAGTGGAGTTACACGATGAACAATCAACCCCTCAACCGGAGAATACGTGTCATCTATTCTTCCTTCAAAATTCTGGGAGATAATCGTTCCTTTATCTCCCACCTGTCCTCCTCTCTCAGGATAGCAAGGAGTTCTATCAAGAACAATCTCCAGCTTATTATCATTCTCGAGAACCCTCAAGACCTTAGCTCGCGCTTCCAAAGTTTCATACCCAACGAAAAGGGTTTCCCCAATATCATCCTTTATCTTCCTATAAATGTCATCCAAGGCTTCCCTCTTAGAAGCTCGACGGGCTCTTTCCCTCTGCTTTTCCATAGCTTCAGTGAACCCCTCTTCATCAACACCGAGTCCTCTTTCCATCGCCATCTCCTTAGTAAGCTCAAACGGAAACCCATACGTGTCGTAAAGCTTAAACGCCTCCTCACCAGAAAGTCGTTTCCTGCCAGATGAGAGAGCATCTTTTACCATCTCTTCAAAGAGATTTAAACCATAAGAAAGCGTTTTTCTAAACCTGTCTTCCTCAAGAAGTATGACCTCCGAAGCAAGCCTTTGATTCTCTCCCAACTCTGGATAAACCTCACCCATAATCTCCACAACCTTAGGAACAAGCTCATGAAGAAATGGCTTTTCAAAACCAAGTCTCCATCCACTAACTACCGCTCTCCTTAATATTCTTCTTAGAATATAGCCCCTTCCTTCATTGGAAGGCATTATCCCATCAGCTATCATAAAAACGAGCGCTCGTGCATGATCCGCAACTATCTTCATCGCCCTGTCAGAAACCTCATTACTGCCATACTTTATTCCCGAAAGACTTTCAGTTTTCCGTATAAGAGGATAAAGAAGATCGGTCTCAAAATCGCTTCTTACGCCCTGTATCACTGAAGCTAACCTCTCTAACCCCATTCCCGTGTCTATGTTCTTCTTTGGAAGAGGCTCTAAACTACCATCCTCTCTTCTGTTATACTGCATAAACACCAGATTCCAAAGCTCAAGGTATCTATCGCAATCACAACCAACCCCACATGTTTCCTTACCGCATCCGAATTCTTCACCTTGATCTATTATTATCTCAGAGCATGGTCCACAGGGACCAACAGGACCCACCTTCCAAAAGTTGTCCTCCTCTCCCATACGAACGATCCTATCTTCCGGAATACCTACTTCTTTATGCCATATTTCAAACGCCTCATCATCATCCTTATATATGGTTATCCAAAGCCTTTCCTCGGGAAGGCCAAGAACTTTAGTTATAAAATCCCATCCCCACCTTATAGCCTCTTTCTTAAAATAGTCACCAAAAGAAAAATTCCCAAGCATCTCAAAGAAAGTGTGATGTCGAGCAGTATAGCCAACGTTCTCTATATCATTGGTTCGAATGCACTTCTGACAAGTAACTGCCCTCTTAACGGGAGCTTTTTTTTCCCCCAAAAAGTATGGCTTAAATGGAACCATACCAGCTATCGTAAGAAGAATCGTGGGATCATCCGGTATGAGAGAAAAACTTGGAAAAACCTTATGCCCTCTTTCCTCAAAGAATTTTAGAAACTTCCTTCTTAGGTCATGCCCACTTACCTTTTTACGAATCAAAGTTTAATCTCCCCCTCCTCCATCACCTTTATCCTTCTAAAGACCTCTTTCTTTATAAAATCCTCATCAAGCGTGAGAAACCTTCCTTCATCATAGATAACCCTTCCCTTAACCATAACCTTTGAAACATCGCTTTCCCTGCCAGCATACACTATGAAGTAAACTATATCCTCCTCCCTTGCGCCAACATAATGAATGGAGTCAAGGTTTAAAAATACCAAATCTGCCTCCCATCCCTCTTTTATATCTCCTAACCTATCAAAACCAAGTGTCTTCGCGCCCCCAAGCGTTGCCATCTCAAGCGCATCCCAGGCGGAAATAAGAGTGGCATCCCGTAAAAACCCCTTCTGAAGCAGAGGTGCGAGCTTCATCTCCCCCCATATGCTTAGAGAGTTATTACTGGCCGCTCCATCTGTTCCGAGAGCGACATCCATCCCACCCTTTATAAACTTATATAAAGGAGCAATACCCATACCAAGCTTGAGATTGCTCGTAGGGCAGTGAACCACCGCGACATTCCAGCACGATAATCTCTCTATTTCCTTATCGTTAGCACATGTAAGATGAACAGCTATAAGGGGAACCTCGCTATAACCGAGTTCCTCAAGTAGAGAGATAGGATCCTTTCCATGAATCTTAATAGATGTATTTCTTTCCTCTTCACTCTCAAGAAGATGAATGTGAACCTTTAACTTTCTCTTTATTGCCTCTTCTGCTATTTTAACGAGAAGAGATCTATCACACATATAAACGGAATGCGGTCCAAAGGCAACCTTTATACGCCCATCGAGAGCATTGTGCCAGTTATCAGCCATGTATATACCATCCTTAAAACCATAGCTTCTGCCCCCCATACCAACGGCTAAGACCGCTCTAATCCCAGCCTCCTGACAGGCAGACGCCACCTCATCCATGTAAAAATAGTGATCAAGAAAGCACGTTATTCCACTCTTTATCATCTCCATGATCGCTAACAGCGATCCCCAGTAAATGTCCTCTCTCGAGAAAAACCTTTCACGGGGCCATACCGCTTCCTCCAACCACCTTTTAAATGGAAGATCCTCTGCTCTTCCTCTCAAAAGAACCATGGGAGAATGAACATGAGCATTAACGAAACCAGGGAGTATACAGCTTCCTCCCCCATCTATAATGGCCACTCCCTCTGGCGAATCAAAATCACCCAGCTTTTTTATGATTCCATTTTCTATCCATATTTTGCCTCTCCTTACCTTCCTCTTCGAAATGGAGATCCAAGTTGCGTTCTCTATAAGAACACTATCCCCGCACAATCTTCAAAAGTCCCTCCTTGAAAGGTGGTCTTAATACCCCTTTTTCGGTTATTATAGCGCTTATAAGCTCAGCAGGAGTAACATCAAACGCAGGATTAAAGACCTTAACTCCCTCAGGAGCTATTCTCACCCCTCCTATTTCAACTACCTCTTTCGGATTCCTCTGTTCTATAGGAACATCTTTCCCAGACGGAATATCCAGATCTATCGTAGATACAGGCGCAGCAACGTAGAACGGCACGCCATGATGCTTCGCCAAAACTGCGAGTGAATAAGTCCCTATCTTATTAGCCACATCTCCATTAGCAGCTATTCTATCTGCTCCCACTATAACGAGATCTATCTCTCCTTTTGACATGAGATAACCAGCCATATTGTCGGTTATTAGAGTAACATCTATATTATCCATCATAAGCTCCCATGCAGTCAGTCTCGCCCCCTGAAGAACGGGTCTTGTCTCATCCGCGTAAACTTTCACGTTCTTCCCATGTAGCGCAGCAAACCTTATGACCCCAAGCGCGGTCCCGAATCCTCCAGTCGCAAGCGCTCCAGCATTGCAGTGCGTTAGAATAACGGCATGATCTGGAACAAGCTCAGCGCCATACTTACCCATCCTTTCATTCGCCTTTATGTCCTCCTCATGTATCGCCTTTGCCTCCTCAAGCAAATCTTCCCAAGACGAAGCAGACTCAGCTTTTTTACGCATTCTTTGAAGAGCCCAAAATAGATTAACCGCCGTAGGTCTCGTCTTAGATAGAACATCTACTATCCGTTCTATATCTCTTAGAGAAAGCTTTTTAACGCCGAGAACAACACCATAGGCAGCCGCAATTCCTATAGCAGGAGCTCCCCTAACCGCCATCGATTTTATCGCTTGCGCAACATCCTCGTGATCTTGACATCTCAAAAACTCCACCTTATGGGGAATCCTCCTCTGATCAAGTATAAGAAGAGCATCGCCCTCCCACTTCAAGGTTGGTGGAAGCAAAACTCACACCTCCTTAATTGAATCAACTACATGGAATGTTGAAAGCCTCTTATTTCCCGAAAGAAGCCACTCCACGCTTATTTGACAAGCTATTTCTTTTCTGAACTTACCCATCTCGAGATCTTTCTTAGAATGCTCAACCAGAAAGATGGATGGATTCGCTTTGACCTTTAAACGAAATCTCCCCTCGAGAAACTCGACTTCCTCTATCTCCCTGAGTGCGAGAAGCTCCCTTGCAAGTTCCTCCTTTAACTCCATGGGGAGATGGGGATCCACGTTAACGAGAGCTACATTCCTCCTTAATGGTCCTATAACCTTAACGTTAGCATACCTAAAGCTCACTCTCTTCCTTTCGAGGAAATCAAGCAACAAATCGTTAGCTAAAACAACACCCATACCGTGATACCTTGGAACCGCAAGAGGCTTCCACAGGTGCTTAACCTTACACCCCTCTCTTGACACTCCCTCGCCTATTCTCTGATATCTCACTCCCAGTTCCTCTACTAAGTTTCTTATCTCCACCTTGCTTAAATTAATGAGAGGAGCATATATATCCCTAAAGCGCTTAACGCCTATTCTGCTCCAGCTGTCGCTTAAATTCGCCCCAGTTACTATAACGCACCCCGGAAAACGATCTCTTATAATATCAAGCTTTGTTCTAACACACCTATTACAAGCCTGGCCCCTTTTATGCACTTCCTCAAAGCTCTTCTGCGCATCTATGAATATATGCTCTACTCCAGCATCCTCAGCAACTTCAATAGCAGACTTCTTCCCCCTATCATATGAATAAACCCCATAGTCAAGCGTAATCGCTCTTACTTTCCCTCTCGGAAGCGCTTTTGAAACGATAAAGAGACAAACAGAGCTATCCATTCCACCCGAAAGAGCAACAACGACTTCTGAGGCATTCAAATCCCTTTTAGCTTCCTCAATCAGCTTTTCTGCGATCGACTGGATCAAGTATCCCTCCCTTTTTAAGAGCATTAAGAACGCAGCTTCTTACATTAGGATTCATCCGCTCCAATTTTCTAAGGATTTCCTTCATCTTTACTCTGTAGTTTGAGGAAGCATAGGGACATGTACTCTCAATAAGAGGAAGTTTCATTTCTCTGTGATAAGATTCTATAACTTCCTCCCTTACATAGCTTAGCGGTCTTATCACTATAAATCTTCCACATTCAGATCTAACCCATGGCCTGCTTGTCTCAAGAGATCCAGCGAAAAATAGACTTAACATAAAAGCTATAACTATATCATCTAAATGATGCCCTAAGGCGATCTTATCACAGTCCGCCTCCTCAGCCAGCTCATAGAGAGCTCCCCTGCGCATGGAACTACAAAGAGAACATGGATCCTTTTCCTTCTTCAGCTTCAGGATCTCAGCAATATCCGTCTTCATATAGAAGAAAGGTATATTCCTGCTATCGCAAAACTTTCTTATCGGATTAGGGTCAAAACCCTCCCATCCTATATCGATGGTCAGACAGACCAACTCAAAGCTCACCGGTGCAATCCTTAGCAGCTTCCATAGAAGATCAAGAAGAACCATGCTATCCTTTCCGCCGGATACGGCAACTCCAATGCGCTCTCCATGGAGTATCATCTTATAGTCATCCATAGCCTGTCCTAAGGGCCTCCAAAGGTTATATCTGTATTTCGCTCTTCCTAAAAGCCTCTTCTTATACCTGTTCATTCAAAACCTTCCTCACGAACTATCTTAGCCAGAACGCCGTTAACGAACTTTCCAGAATCCTCGGTACCATACTTCTTAGCAAGCTCAACTGCTTCATTTATCGCAACAGAAAGTGGAACGTCTTCTCTCTTCCTGAGAATTTCATAAAGGGCTATACGTAGGATGTTTCTGTCAACCGTCGCCATCCTATCGACTTTCCAGCCGACGGTATGCTTCCTCAAAAGCTCATCAATTTCCTCCTTGATATTCAGCACTCCCTTTATTATCTCCTCTGCGAACTCTTTGACCTCCGGAAGCTCAAGATCAAGAGGAACGCTCCTTATGGCTTTCTCATAAGAAAGATTAGGTCTAAAATCATACTGAAAGAGAACCTGAAGAGCTAATTCCCTACCTCTTCTTCTTTTCAAGGATCTATCTTAACCCTCCTCCTCTTTTTCCTCCGCTCTCCTCGCGAAGTGAACCCCCTGAACGGTCACATTGACCTCTTTAACCTTATAGCCGGTCATTTCCTCAACGGTTTCCTTTATCTTTTCCTGAACCTCCCAAACCAAATTCGGTATCTTCATGCCATACTCAACCGTTATGGAAAGGTCCACGCTAACCTCATCCTCATCCACTTCTATCTTAACTCCCTTCGGTGTGGGTTTCTTGCCAAGTTTCTCCGCCAGTTCTTCCATGAAACTTCCGCCAGTAGCAGGTCTTATACCCTTAACTTCAGCCAAAGCCATTGCAACTATAGTAGCTATAACATCATCGTTTATCTTAACGATGCCTTTTACATCTTTTGCTCTATTTTCCATCTCCATTGGCGCTCTCACCCTCCTCAGAGGCTATAAGCTTTCCGCAAGCAGGGCACCTTATCTCCTCCTCAGAAAAAAAGTCTTTCTCCGGAACGAGAAACATTTCTCCACAATGAGGACACTCCACCTCTTCAAATTCTTCTTCAAGACCCAGCTCCTTTTCCTCTCCAAGGAGATCTTTTTCCAAGCTCGCAAGATCATCATCAATTGACTCCACATACTCCTCAAGATCAAGCTGGGTTCTCTCAAGCTCTTCTATCGCAGATGAAATTTCATCAAGAGCATCTACTATCAGTCCTATTATCTGTGCCAAGTTTTCTTCATTAATTCCTCCCCCCTTAATAAACCCCTTAATATAAGCAACTTTCTCCTTTAGGGTCATATGATCCCCTCCTTCGGCGCGGGTGTCAAAATCTCGGCTCCTTCCGCTCTAACTACAATGGTATCCTCTATACGGACTCCAAGCTCGCCCCTTAAGTATACACCAGGCTCTATCGTTATAACCATACCTTCTTCTAAAATCTCCTCACTACTTTTAGATATCCGCGGAGATTCATGTATCTCAAGCCCTACACCATGTCCTAAAGAGTGCTTAAAATATGGACCCCACTTACCCAGATACTTCTCTGCTAAGGCGTGAAGCTCGCTTACTCTCACACCTGGCTTTACACGCTCAAGCACTGCCTCTTGAGCCCCCCTGACCGCATTGTATATCTCCTTAAGCTTTGAAGAGGGTTTTCCTACTATAAACGTTCTTGTCATGTCCACGTGGTATCCATCCCATACCACACCGAAATCGCATATTACAGCTTCGCTCTCCGCTATTTTCCTCGCTGACGGGCGAGCATGCGGCTTAGCAGCATTAGGCCCAGTAGCTATTATGAATGGAAACGCCCGCTCTTCAGCTCCTATCTCTTTAAGAAAAGCTTCAAGGTGAATCTCAAGCTCGCGCTCAGAAACACCTGGCGATATCTTATCTAAAAGCCACCTATATCCTCTTAGTGCTATTTCTCCCGCTTTCCTTATCCGATCGATTTCATCCTCGTTCTTAATTTTTCTTAACCTCTCTACGCTATCCGATATAGGAATCGCATTAAATTTGGAGTTTAAGATCTCATAAGTTTCATAGACAGTCCATCTTGACTCAAAACCTACCTTGCCAACGGACCTATCTTTAAGCCAGTCAAGCACATATCCCAAGGTTTTCCTATCTTGGGGAATTTCCATAACCTGGCACTTCCCATAGCAGGATTCCTCCGCATCTTCAAGATATCTAAAATCCGTGAAGAGATACATCCCTTCCTCAAGCAATATTAGAAGGCTATCATCCCCCCTATAGCCACACAGATATCTTACGTTTACCGGCTTGCTTACCAAGAAAGCTTCACATCCCTTGGACGAAATGAAATCGTACACCTTCTGCCATCTTCTCATCTTGAGAGTCCTCCAATAAGCTGAAATAAAGGAAGAAAAACCGAAATGGCTATAAATCCCACAACGCCACCTAAACCCAAAATTAAAATGGGCTCTATAAGAGCCGAAAGACCTCTCACAGCATTATCTACCTCCTCATCATAAAAATCCGCTATCTTATGGAGCATCTCATCGAGGTTTCCCGTCTCCTCTCCAACGGCGGTCATATGTATCACCATTGGAGGGAAAATACCCGTAGCTGCAAGAGACTCCGCCAACCCCTGCCCCTCCTGAACTCTATATCTTGCAAGATCTATGGCTCTTGCAAGAACTTCATTACCAGCAACCTTTGAGACGATTTCCAGAGACTCAAGTATTGGAACCGCTGCTGCAGTTAGCGTTCCGAGAGTCCTTGTAAACCTAACTATGGCTACTTTATACGCTATAGGACCCACTATGGGAAGTTTTATTTTAAACCTATCGATGGCATAAGCTACCTTTTTGCTCCTCCTTAAAAATCTTATAGTAATCCAAACTATAACAGGAGTCAAAAATATATAGTAGATATTTTCCCTTACCCATCCTGTAAAAGAAATCAATAGCTGAGTAGGAAGAGGCAAAGGAATATTAAGCCCTTTCAATATAACGATAAACTTGGGAACTATATAAACAACAAGCAGGGTTATAACAGCAGCTGCCATCGTTAGAACGAATATGGGATACCTCATGGCGCTTTTAACTCTCTGAATCAGAGCAGTCTCTCTCTCAAGATAGGAAGCAAGCCTATCCAAAACATCGTCTAAGACTCCGCCAGCCTCTCCTGCCCTTATTAGGCTCACATAAAGCTCATTGAATATATCCCTGTGCCTATACATCGCCTCCGTCAGAGAGGCTCCCTCTTCCACATCTCTCTTAATGGTTCTAAGGACAAACCTTAGCCTACGATTAGCTGTTTGCTGAATCAAAACATCCAGAGAAGCCACTATAGTCATACCCGCCCTTATCATGGTAGCAAACTGGCGGCTGAATATCGCTATATCTCTGAGTCCTATCCTTGGAGCGAAAAGCGGAGCCCTCTCTCCAGGACGCGCTCTCCTAACTTTTTCTTCTCGTATAACTATTGGGAAAAAACCCTCGCTCCTTAAAGCGGTAAAAAGCTCCCTCTCACTTCCAGCCTCTCTTCTGCCTTCAACTATATCGCCTCTGAACGTGCGAGCCCTATAGAAATATAAAGCCATGAGACGATATACCTACCCCTCAAAGCTATTGAAGGAGCTTTTCCAATAACCCTGGATCATGAGCATATTCAAGAACTACCTCTCTATCTATGAGACCTTTCTTGTAAAGTTTAGCAAGAGCCTGATCCATGGTCTGCATCCCAAGTCTGGCACCCGTTTGAATAACTGAATATATTTGTGCCGTTTTACCCTCCCTTATCAGATTTCTTATAGCAGGAGTAGCTATCATAACCTCTACTGCAACCACTCTTCCTCCCCCTCTCTTGGGAAGAAGTTGCTGAGATATAACCCCCTGAATTATAGTTGAAAGCTGCATTCTTATCTGAGCCTGCTGATGAGAGGGAAAAACATCTATAATTCTATCTATTGTCTGAGGCGCATCTGGTGTATGAAGTGTTGTCATAACAAGATGTCCAGTCTCAGCTGCAGTTATAGCAGCAGATATGGTTTCCAAATCTC